>JAFVQL010000075.1 GCA_017504785.1 Clostridia bacterium
CATTTCTGCAGTAAGAACGCAATGGACGTGGAGGGCATGTCTGAGGCAACCCTTTCACTTCTTTATGAACGGCTGGGTGTGAAACGCTTTTCCGATCTCTATACCCTCACGAAAGGGAGTTTTTGCGATGAGGCCGGTAAGCCTTGGGAGGGCTTTGGCGAAAAGAAGATCGCAAACCTTATTTCTGCTCTGGAAAACAGTAAAAAGATTGCACTCGATCGGTTTATTTATGCCCTCGGTATCGAAGGGATCGGGCGTGTGGCCGCGCGCGATCTTGCGGATTTCGGTAGCGTTGAAGCGCTCGAGGCGCTCACTTATGAAGAGTTGATCGCCATTGAGAATATTGGGGAAGTTACGGCAAGATCGGTGCTCGAGTATTTTACAGATGCGGAAAACAGAGGGGAGCTTCGGCGCCTATTTGCCTTGGGCGTTGCGCCGTACGTAAAGGAAAAAAATGCATCGGGCGCGTTTGCAGGCCAAACGGTGGTGCTCACGGGCACGCTTTCTACGATGTCGCGCCCGGAGGCGCAGAAAAAAATCGAAGCGCTGGGGGGCGTATGCGCAAGTTCCGTAACGGGCAAAACGACGCTCGTGATTGCCGGAGAGAAGGCGGGAAGTAAGCTGGAAAAGGCGAAAAAGCTGGGAATTCGCGTTATTGGCGAGGAAGAATTTTTTGCAACGCTACAGAAGCAGGCCTAATTTGTAGAAGCAAACCCAATTTCGCACCCTCGTCTTTTTAGACGAGGGTGTTTTTAAATTGTTCGCTTCATCGAGCGAGTGAAAAATTTTTCGAAATCACTTGCCATTCGCGCGCCCGCGTGGTATAATGTATTGGAAAAATTTTCAGCGCCATTTAATCGGTAGGGTTTTTCTCACGGAATGGGCAAACGGAAGGGGTAAAGTTTTATGTACAGCATGACGGGATACGGGAAGGGCGTGTATTGTGAAGGCGGCTTGGAACTCACCGTAGAGGTGAAATCGGTGAACAACCGCTATCTCGATCTTGCCATAAAAAGCCCGCGCATCTTTCTTTCGTGTGAGGATCTCACGCGCAGTATGGTGCGGGGAAGCATTTCCCGCGGACACGTGGATGTGTTCGTTTCCTATTCCGATAAGCGCGAAAAAGAGCGCACATTCACCGTGGATATCAATCTTGCGCGTGCCTACGTGGCGGCTGCAAACGAGCTGAAAGGCGCATTTTCCGAGCTTGAAAACGACGTAACGATCGCCTACCTTCTGCGCCAGCAGGATGTTGTGAAGCAAGAGGATGCGGCAGGGGATGATGAAGCGCTCGTGGAAGCATTCAAAGCGGCGCTCGCCGTTGCGCTTGAAAACCATAAGGCAATGCGTCTTGCAGAGGGTGAGCGCTTGAAAGCGGATCTTCTTTCCCGAATGGATAAAATTGCCGAGCTCCGCGAGAAAATCGCAAAAAGGGCACCCATGGTTGCAGAGGAGTACCGCGAAAGGCTTTCACAGCACATCGCGGAGTATCTTTCGGGCAAGGTGGAAGAAACGCGCATTTTAACAGAAGCGGCAGTTTTTGCGGATAAGTGCAATATCGATGAAGAGCTTACGCGCCTTGCTTCCCACATCGTGGAGTTCAGGGCGATTTCTGCAAGCGAGCAAGTGGGCAGAAAGCTTGATTTCCTCGTGCAGGAATTCAACCGCGAATGTAATACGATCTGCAGTAAATCGAACGATGCTGAGATCACCACGTTCGGCCTCGAGATGAAGAATGAGATCGAGAAGGTGCGCGAGCAGATTCAGAATTTGGAGTGATTATGCAAAATAGCTTGTTCGTGATATCCGGCCCTTCCGGCGTGGGGAAGGGGACGCTCGTAAAGGCGCTTCTTGAAGAGGACCCCACACTTGCGCTTTCTATTTCCTGCACAACGCGTGCTCCGCGCGCAGGTGAGCGGCACGGTGTGGAATATTTCTTTCTTACAAGAGAGGAGTTTGATAAAAGAAGGGAATCGGGCGATTTTTTAGAGTACGATGAGCACTTCGGAAATTACTACGGCACCC
>JAFVQL010000076.1 GCA_017504785.1 Clostridia bacterium
ATCATCGCGCACGTCATCGGATAAGGTTCGTTGATATCGCCGCAATAGTGATAGTTGTTCGCGTTGCACCCACCCGAGCAGATGAACTTGGCAAAACACCCCTCACATTTTTTGCGCGTGAAGAGGCAACTCTCGGCAAATTTCGCTCTGAGCGCACCATCGAGCTTGCCCTCGAATACGTTGCCCATCTTGAAATTTACATCGCCGGCGAACTGATGGCAGGGGTAGATATCGCCGCAGGGCACGACGGAGAAATACTCGTTCCCCGCGCCGCACGCCGAAACGCGTTTTTGCAGGCAGGGTCCGCCTTCGAGATCGATTTGGAAATGGAAGAACAGGAATCCCTTCCCCTCCGCTTCCCGCTTGATATATTCATCAGCGAGCAACTCGTATTCCCGTTCGATTGCAGGAAGGTGCTCCTCGCGGATCTGCAGATCGGGGATATCGGTAACGACGGGCTCAAGCGAAATAGAATCGAACCCGTTATCTGCCAGAAAGAGCACGTCCTTGGCGAAATCAAGATTTTTTGCCGTGAAGGTGCCGCGGACGTAATAGTGCTTATCTCCCCGCGCCTTCACAAACCTCTTGATTTTTTCGATGACGGCATCGAAACTTCCCTTGCCGTTCACCGTTTTTCTCACCTCGTCGTGCACCTGCTTTCTGCCGTCGAGAGAGAGGACGACGTTTTCCATCTCCGCGTTGAAAAACGCGATCGTTTCGTCATCGAGAAGGAGGCCGTTTGTCGTCGTCGTGAAGAGGAATTTTTTACCCAGCTTCGCGCCCTCTTCCTTTGCGTAGTATACCGTTTTTTTCACAACGTCGAGGTTCATCAGCGGCTCGCCGCCGAAGAAATCCACCTCAAGCACTTTGCGATTTCCGCTTTCACGCAAAAGGAAATCGATCGCCGCCTTCGCCGTTTCGAAACTCATGACTTCACGAACGGAGTGATATGCCCCTTCATCCGCAAAGCAATAGCGGCAACGGAGGTTACAATCGTGCGAAACGTGCAGGCAGAGCGCCTTTACCTCGTTCGATTTTATGGGCCGAGCGTTCGTTTCGGGCGCATCCAAGAGGCCGGAAGATTTGAGCGCAGCGAGATCGGAAAGCGTGGCTTTAAGCTCCTCATCGGTGAATGCTACCGGCTCCCCTTTGAGATGGCGCGCTGTGGCTTCATCGCACTCGTGCAAAGCCCCACTGCCCGTATCGTAAATATAGTGCTTATCGTGGTATGTGAAAACGTGAATCATATTTTTGCAACAGCTGCTTCTTGCGTGCGCAGAGAGCGCATTCCATTTCGTAAAACGCTAAAAGAGCGGCAGTACCCCGCCGCTCCCGATGCTTCGAGTATCTTACTTTCTCTCGATCTTCTGCTCGCGGGTTACGCGCTCGCAGGACTGATTGCCGACCGTGCAGCTAGTCTTGCAGGCGGACTGGCAGGTGCTCCGGCATTCGCCGCAGCCGGTTACTTTCTTCTCGGAAGGCTTTGCAATCGTCTTGATCATATGGATTTACCTCTGTCGTTTTTTCTTATTATACAACAGGCGCGGTAATTTTGCAAGCGATTTTCTTTATCTTTCCGCCAGTCAGTAACTCAGACTTCGCATTATAGAAATATTCGCTTATAACCGCCGCCCGATCATTCTTCTTTTCTGAGCTTCACGCTGAAAATTGCGCCGAGGCCGCCCAGCACACCCGTCATGAGAAGCTCCAATAAAAAGAGTACCGTGAGGTGAAATCCGCCG
>JAFVQL010000077.1 GCA_017504785.1 Clostridia bacterium
GAAGCAGTTTCGAAGTAGCGGATTTTTTCATAGACGAGCCAATTTTTTTGAGAAATATGCGGATATTTAAGAAAAAATCGGCGAAGTATAGGGGAAAATCCGCACTTCCAAACCTTATGTGTTCGACTCTCTTACGGCTACGCACAGAGAACGCACAGAGAACGGTCACGGGGGCGTATACACCGTCCTGCGCGCAGATCGCGCTCAAGGGGGGCGGTGCACATTCGCAAAAAAAGAGCAAAGGCAGAAAAGATCTTCTTCCTTTGCTTTTGCTCTTTCTATTCTCTTGTAAGGGTATTTTTCGTTTATCGGATCGATGCGATCCTTGTCGCAAGGCGTTTTTCATTCTTCGTAAGGCGATCGCGCGAGCCGTTTTTCTCTTTGCCTGCGGCTTTTTTTGCTTTGCTTGCAAGTGATTGGCGGGCGGCGCTTTGCTTGCTTTTCGCACGCAAAAAAATGGTGAGAAAGGAGATTTTAGCGCGTTACACTCGTAAAATGCAAACAAATATAGTCAAATATCGGTTTACCGCGCATCTGTCGGCTTGATTTTTTCTTTCGGCGCATCTTTTGTTTTTGGAGAGAGCGATGTGATCTCCTCTCGATTCAGTATCACGGTCAGGGCGAGAAGCGCGGAGTGATAGATCATCGAGAAGAAGGAGAAAAGGAAGATATCCAGCAGCGAGGCGACCACCAGCGCCGCCGCGGAGAGTCCCAGCATCGTTTTGAAAAGCGAGGGGCGCTCCAAATACAAAAAGAAAGTCTCGGTTCGGTATATGAGATACGCGATGATGCCGAAAAGGCCGCACGCGCCGATCATCTGCATGATCGTATTGTGTGCAAAATTCGAAACCTCGGCGCCAAGGCCAATGCCGAAAAATCCCGCACCGAACAGGGGATGATCGAAAAAGGCGTCCACGCATTGCTTCCACATGCCCCAGCGCCCGGAGGAGGTGAAGCCCTTTTCAAAATACACGGCGAAAAGGCGGCGCAGATCGTCAAAAAATCCGATCAGAACAATGAGCAGGAAAAGAACGATCAAAAGCGAGGTGATCTGGAAGAGCGTCTTTCTTTTTCCGTAAAAGCAACCGACCAAAAGGCTGATGCCGAAGAAAAGAACGCCGACGCCGAGCGCCGTGCGCGACATACTGAGCGCGCATCCGAGCAGGGTAAGACACGCCATTACGAAATAAACGATCGGGCGGGGGCGGCGCATGGCGCCGTAGAGAAGAACGGGGATCAGCACCGCAAGATGCGCGCCGACGACCGTGGATACGCCCCAGCCGAGCTGGATGACGTAAATGTTGATCGCGCCATCCTCTCGGAAGACGTCACCGAAAAGATAGAGCATGGCGATCTCGAAGAGAATGGTTGCCGCCATCAAAAGCGTGCAGGTGCAAAAATAACGCTCGATATCCGCAAGATCCTTCTTTTGGAAGCCAAAATAAAAAAGAAGGAAGAAGAGAAAATACGCGCCCGCTTCGGCAAAGCCGAGCAAAAATTCCTTAAATGCGTAGGTTTCCGATCCGATACCGTTGAGAAGAAAGGCGGCCGCCAGCAGAAGCATCGGCAAAATCAGGGGGCAATCCTTAAAGTTAAAGGAGCGGTATACCTCGGTGCGCTTTACGTAGGCAAAAAAGGAAACGAAGAGCGCTATGATCAAAAGCGCGATAAGATAGGGGCGAATGCCCGTAAAGAAATAATCCGAACGCGCGGGGACGGTCGGCGCGTGCCCCGGAGAGATCTGGTACATGAAGGTGCCTGCCACGATCAAAACGTGCTTTGCGCTGTCCGTCAGCCAAAGCGAGAGGCAGAAGAGGAGAATATTGAGAGTGCCGAAGAGCATCTCAAGCCCCGTAAAATAACCGAGAAGCACGAGCGCGCAAACGAAGGGCGGATAATAGGGGCTATCAAAGAATCGGATCAAAAGATCCTTGATAGCGGCAATATACCTTTTACAGTCCATGCGCGTGCTCCTCTCTAATTTTTATAAATAATACAGTTTATTAAAACTATCATAACATTATTTTCCCGTTTTGTCAACCCTTTTTGCCCGCGCGCATTGACAGACGGGTGCGCTTATGGTAAAATATAGAGAAGGAAAAAACGGAAGGGAGAGCGCATGTCGGTTTTTGAACATATTTCCGAGATCGAAAGGATCCTCGGATACACCTTTAAGGACAAGGCACTTCTCGTGCAGGCGTTCACGCGCACGAGCTTTTGTAACGAGCACCACGCGCGCGCCGAGGAGGAGGACTATCAATCCAACGAGGTGCTTGAATTTTTCGGTGATGCGGTGCTCAGCTGCGCGATCATCTCGCTTCTGATCCGCACCTCCTCAAGAAGGTATACGCACGGCATTCATACAAAGCTTTCGGAAGGGGATTTTTCCAACGTGAAGTCCCATCTTTCGGATAAGAGCAATCTCTCCCGCGCGCTTCGCCGCACGGGGCTGCAGCAGTATCTTCTCATGGGCGAGGGCGATAAAAAGTTGGGTATGGAAAACGAGCCTTCCGTGATGGAGGATCTCTTTGAGAGCTTGATTGGAGCGATCTATATTGACTGTGAAATGCAAATAAACGTTGTCATAAACGTGGTTTCGAGGCTCTTGGATACCGAAAAATACTTGGAAAAAGGCAAGATGTCGCAGAGTCCGAAGAATCTGCTCCAAGAGTTTTGCGCCGACAAGGAAAACCGCATGGGCGCGCCGGTATACCGCTTGATCTCGGAGGAGGGGCCGCAGCATAAAAAGCAGTACCTCTTCGCCTGCAAGATCGACGGAGTGGAGTACGGCAGAGGCATCGGCAAAAACCACCGCGCCGCCGAGACCGCGGCGGCACAAAACGCACTTTGCGCTCTGCTGAAGGGAAAGACGCCGAAGGAGCCCGCCGATGCGCGCCATCCCGCCGATACCCCCATGAGCCGCCTCTACGAGCACGCCGCCACACGCGCACTCCCGCCGCCCGAATACAGCGAGCGCGAAGCGGATGGGAGCACGGTGCAAAGCCCGCTTTTTGCGGCGAGCTGCCGTTACGGCAAGCGCGTGACCGAGGGAGAAGGGAAGAGCAAGCGTGCGGCAAGGCAGGACGCGGCGGAAAAAATGCTGACAATTCTTAAAAACGAAGAATAGACCCGCCTTTTTTCCTTTTTTCAAAAAAATAAAAAAATATTTACGCTTTTTCAACATTTTCCTTGACAAGTGAAGAAAGATATGCTACAATAGCCTTGAGCTGTTAAATATATTAAATGTATAAAATTTTCTATAATATAAAAAGGAGAAACGAGATGAAAAAGCCTGAGATCACCTGTGAGCTGATTGAGAAGGTTGGTATCCTGAGCGAGGGTACGAACGGTTGGAACAAAGAGCTCAACCTTATCAGCTGGAATGGGCAAGAGCCTATGTATGATCTTCGCTCCTGGGCACCCGATCGCGAGAAGATGAGCAAGGGCGCCACCATTTCCGTTGCCGAGGCGAAGGCCCTGCGCGACATTCTTAACAAGCTGAATCTGGATTGATGCAGGGGCGGCTGCTTTGCAGCGCCGACAAAAAACAGTGGAACCGTGCGATGCGCGGTGCCACTGTTTTTCTTTTTATGTTTAAAAAACCGGAATGGATCACGTTGAAAGCATTGTAACGGAAGCCGACCGATACGGTTTTTGAAGCCTATCACCGAAAAGCTCTTGCAGATCATAAATGAAGCCGACCCCTAAAGACCTTGAAGCCGAGGCACGAGGGGCGCATCCTTTGCGCCGCCCCTCGTGCCTCTCTGTTTTGCATTTTCTCGGGTCGCGCTCCGTGCTTATTCGCCGCGGTGCGGCTCGCTTTCGCGGTCGTTTTTTTCTTGGCTGTCCGAGGTGCGCTCGCTTGCGGGGGTGCCGTTTTCTTTTTGCTCGTCGGGTATCCTTTCGCCCGCGGGCGCCGCGCTTTCTTGCGACGTGCTTTCCATGAGTGCCACGATGGCGGCAACCTCCGCCTCTGCCGCCTCGCCGAGCGGCGCGATCTCCACGCGCTTTTTCGGGCGGTGAATGGCGCTTTCGCTGGCGGCGAAGGCGTCGGTGCGCGGCTTTTCTCCTGCCTTTTTCGGCGAGGTGAAGCGCGAGAGCAGATCGAAGATAAAGCCCTTTTTCTCGGGCGCTTCCTTCTTTTCCTCCCCCTTATCCCTCGGTTCTTCAAAGAAGGTGGAAACGATGCCCGTGATGAAGCCGAGGGAGCGGCGTCTTGCAAAGCGCTCCTTTTCCTCCTTTTCAAGAAGCACTCTCGCGTTTTCCTTGGAGGCGGGAATGGCAAGCAGGCTCGGGCTGAAAAGATCCTTCATCAGGCGGTGCAGATATCCGTCACCGAGGCGGCGCTCCAAAATTTCGTTCAAAAGCGCGTTCTTGGTCGGGAAGCTTTCTATGAAGGCGCGGGCCAGCTCCTGATTCGGCAGCTCCTCCAGACGCATCTTGAAGCATCCGTCCGGCTGCTCCAAAAATTTGATGCGGCGCAGATTCGGCAGCTCGGGGAAGCAAAGCTCGATCTTGTAAACGGCGCGGCCGTCCTCGTCCTCCATAACCTCGCCCATGGCGCGCACGAGGTAGACCTCCTCGCGGAAGGTGAGAGCGGTGTCTGCAAAGTCCTTCAGACCGATCTCCAGCGTCAGCGGCGTGCCGCCCTCGGTCGCGCTCATCCAAAGGCGCTCGCCGCGGCGGCGGAAGGAAATGCTTTCGAGGCCGCCCGTGTAGCAGTTTTCCATCACGCGCACGAAAAGCGGGAGAATCCCCACGTTGTTGTGGCGGAAAAGGAAGGTCTCGCACAGGCGCTCCCAGCGCGTATCAAAGCTTGTCGCTTGCCTGTGGCGCAAAAAGCTTAAAAATCCGCCCGCGGGAGCGGACGCGCGTATCCAATGGCGGCGGCATCCGAACGAGGCCTGACTCTGCGCGTATTCTCTGCGGTGGATGTGGAAGAGATGTTCCTCGGGGGGCAGAGGATAGATCAGGCGGCGGCGCAGAATGGAGAGCGCGGGGCTTTGCGCGAAGATCTCGTTATTGCCCGAGCTGATGACGGCGACGAGGCCGCGCGAGGGGTAGCACCAAACGTTTTGCCCGAGCATACCGTTGAAAAGGATCTCCTCGGATCTTCTTCCCACCCAGACGTGGAAGCCGTAATCGAAGTCGCCGAGTGTCTCGGGCGTTTTGGCCTGCGGTGCGGTCATCTCCCTCACGAAGGCGGCGGGAAGGATCTGTTTGCCCTCAAAGACGCCCCACTTGAAAGCATCATGCCGAGCTTGCCCCACGAATCGTCCGTGAGGAAGAGGCCCCAGCCGCCGCATTCCACGCCCTCCGGGCTGATCTGCCAAAGCGGGCGCTCGATGTGCAAGGGCTCGAAAAGCCTTGGCTGAAGGTAATCTGAGAGTCCCTCGCCCGTGATGCGCTTGAGGAGCACGGCAAGGATGTAGGAATTCATGCTGTTATAGTGAAAGACCGTGCCGGGCGCGGCGGCAAGCGCCGAGTTAAAGAAGGCTGCCGTCCATTCCGATTCGGTCACAACGCCCGCCTCGTTAAACTTCACGCCGCTCTGCATGGTGAGAAGATGGCGCACCGTCAGCGTGCGGAGTCTTTTATCTTTCACGGGGTATTCGGAGAAAATATCCGCCACGCGGCGGTCGAGCGAGAGCCGCCCCTCCGAGATCAGAAGCCCGATCGCCATGCCGGTCACGGTCTTGGACATGGAGTGCGCGAGGTGCGGCACGGCACCGTCGTAGCCCGGTGCGGCACAGCGGCAAAGCACGCCGCCCTGCGAAAGCACCAAAAGCGAGTGTGTATTGGCGCGCTTTTCCGCCTCTAGTTCCGCAAGCATGCACCGCAGCGTGGCGGTGGAGATGCCCTGCTTTTCGGGGGACACGCGCGCAAAGTATAAAGGCTCCTTTAAGCAAAGCCTTGTTTTTTTCGGTACGTAGGGGATCACGCCGGGGTTCTTCTTATCCGAAAGAGCCAGCCCCGAAATAAGCTCCACGGCGCGTTTTTTCCATTTTTCCATAACGTTTCCTTTGTTCGTCGTATAAGGATTTTATGCGCCCGCGCTTGCATTCATGCATTTTTGGCGGGCGCGCCAAGCTGAAAAAGAGCTTCGTTTAGACCGCCGCGGGGGTGAGCAACGCCGAAAGCCCCGTCAGATCAAACAGAAGGCCGAAGAAAAAGCCGGTGGCAACGAGAAGGGCGAGAATAAAAAGATTCTCCTTCGCGTTTTTGTTCGTGCGTAAAAGCACCAAAATGCCGACGCCTGCGCCCGGCAAAAGCCCCGAAAGAAGCGCACCCGCGGAGAGCAAGCCCTCAAGGTACAGCTCGGTCAGCACCACCGAAACGGCACAGTTCGGAACAAGGCCGATCAGCGCGCAAGCAAGCTGGGAAAGCACGGGGATATCGAAGGCAAGGCGGTGCAGTGTTTCCTCGCCCGCGAAGAATACCAGCGAATCGATCGCCAGCGTGGCAAGGAAGATAAAGAGCGCGATGGTCAGCGTGTGATAGAGCGAGGAGATCCATATACCGCGCTCGCAGTGACAGCCCTCCGCCTCGCAAAACTCGTGGATATGCTCCTCGCGCTTATGCCCGCGCAGCTTTAAAAGTGCGTTGACGAGGAAGCCGACGCCGATGCCGATCGCGGCCTTGGAAAGCACGAGCGCCAGGATCGTGCCGACGCTTGCCTTTCCCGAGATCAGAACGAAGAGCATTTCGTCCGAGGTGGAGAGAAAGACGGCGATCAGCGCGCCGAGCGAGATCGTGCGGCCGGCGTAAAGGCTTGCCGCCGCAGAGGAGAAGCCGCATTGCGGGATCGCGCCGAGCGCACCGCCGACCAAGGGGGCAAGCGTGCCGCATTTCTCCACCGCGCGCCGCATTTTCGTCGCGGCGTGATGCTCGAGGTATTCCATCAATACATAAGTGAGAAACAAAAAGGGAAGGATATTCAGAGTCTCGGTGAAGCTTTGAAGCACGACGCTGCGAAAAAAGCCCGTGCCGTGCGCGTGTACGTGCATCAGTATCATGCGTTCTCACCTCCAAGACAAGCCTCGCACCGCCCGAAAAGGAGCGAGCGTTCTCCGTCCAAGGAGAAGTGGCTCTCGCGGCACAGCGCCTCGCAAAGCTGATCGGAGAGCTGCTCCGTCAGATGAATAAAGCGGCCGCAGCGCATGCATTTGAGATGCAGGTGGTGGTGGCAATGCTCGCTTTCCGTGTATTGGTAGATGAAGTGCCTGCCGTCGCCGCTCGGCAGCTTGCGGATCGCGCCGCGCTCGGTCAGTGCGGCAAGAAGGCGAAAGATCGTGCTTTTTCCCTTGCCGTCGGGTGTCAGGCGATCGGAAATGTCACGCAGCGTCAGTCCGTGCTCTCCGCTTTCGCGTAAAAGGGAAAGGAGCGCCGCTTCGCGCCCGGTATCGTAGGTCATATAAATCTCCTTTAAAAAATGAGAGTAACTCTCAATTTCGTTTTTATAGGATACTATATTTATTTTAAAAAGTCAATAGGCGAAGAAAAAAATTGTTTCATTATTTACTTTTTCCACATATTTTTCAAAGCCCATTTTTAGCACTCTCGCACACAGAGTGCTAATATTTACAAAAAATACAACATTTCCGTTATGAAAATTCATAAAATCGCCGTACAATATAAGCACAAGACCGATGCGGATGAAAAAATATAGCGAAGATCACCGCACCAAGATGAAGAAAGGAGAAAATATATGAATCTTGAAAAACTGACGCAGAAGAGCCGAGCCGCCCTGGCCGATGCACAGCGCCTCGCGGCCGATAACGGCAATTACGCCGTTGAGCCGTTGCATCTTTTTCTCGCGCTTTTGAGTGACGGCGAGGGGCTTGTGCCCGAAATTCTTTCTGCCGTTTGCTCCGATGCCAAGGAAGTAAAGACCGACGCCATGCGCGCCGTGGCTGCGCTCCCGAAGCTTAGTGGCAGCGGCTATAACGCCGAGGCTCTGCATATATCGGGCGAGCTTTCCGCCTTGCTGGAGCGGGCGGATAAGGAAAGAGAGGGAATGGCAGACGCATATCTTTCCGTAGAGCATCTTCTGCTTGCCTTCTTTAAAGAAAAGAGCGGCAGGGTGAGTGAGATACTGAAAAAGCATAAGATCGAGCGTGCGCGCGTTCTGGAGGCGTTGCAGGCCGTGCGCGGCCGCCGCTCGGTGGATACCGACAATCCCGAGGGCACCTACGACGTGCTGAAAAAATACGGCAGAGATCTCGTCAGCGAGGCGAGAGCGCATAAGCTCGACCCCGTGATCGGCAGAGACGAGGAGATCCGCAACGTCATTCGCATTCTTTCGCGCAAGACCAAGAACAATCCCTGTCTCATCGGCGAGCCGGGCGTGGGCAAGACCGCCATTGCCGAGGGGCTTGCACAGCGGATCGTGCGCGGTGACGTGCCCGAGAATTTAAAGGACCGCGCCGTATTCTCCTTGGATATGGGCGCTTTGGTTGCGGGCGCAAAGTACCGTGGCGAGTTTGAGGAGCGCTTGAAGGCCGTTCTGGACGAGGTGAAGGCATCCGAGGGGCAGATACTTCTCTTTATCGACGAGCTGCACACCATCGTCGGCGCAGGGAAGAGCGAGGGCGCGATGGATGCGGGCAATCTTTTGAAGCCCCTGCTTGCCCGCGGCGAGCTGCATTGCATCGGCGCGACCACGCTGAACGAATACCGCATGTATATTGAAAAGGATGCCGCGCTGGAGCGCCGCTTCCAGCCCGTCATGGTAGCCGAGCCGACCGTGGAGGACACGGTTGCCATTTTGCGCGGCTTAAAGGAACGCTACGAGGTGTATCACGGCGTGAAGATCCATGACGGCGCGCTGGTTGCCGCCGCCACGCTTTCGGACCGTTATATCAGCGACCGCTTTTTGCCCGATAAGGCGATCGATCTCGTGGACGAGGCATGCGCCTTGATCAAGACCGAGATGAACTCCTGCCCCACCGAGATGGACGAGATCATGCGCCGCATCCGCCAGTTAGAGATCGAGGAGGCCGCGCTTGCAAAGGAGACCGACAAGCTTTCCGCCGAGCGGCTGGAGGCCATCCGAAAAACGCTTTCGGAGCTTCGCGAGGAATACGGCGCGATGAAGGCGAAGTTTGAGAACGAGAAAAACAGCATCGGCCGCGTGCAAAGACTGCGCGAAACGCTGGAAAGGGTGCGCTCCGAGATGGAGAGCGCCGAGGCGGCGTACGATCTTTCCAAGGCAGCAGAGCTGAAATACGGCCGTCTGCCCGCGCTCGAAAAGGAGCTTGCCGAGGCTGAGGCGGCCGGCGAGGATGCAAAGGAGAGCGCGCTTTTGCGCGATGCGGTGACCGAGGAGCAGATCGCTCTGATCGTCGCCAGATGGACCTCGATCCCCGTGGCAAAGCTGATGGAGGGGGAGAGGGAGAAGCTTCTTCGCCTCGAGGACATTCTGCATAAAAGACTCATTGGGCAGGATGCCGCCGTCACGGGCGTTTCCAACGCCATTCTGCGCTCGCGCGCGGGCATCGGTGATCCCGGCCGCCCGATCGGCTCGTTTCTCTTCCTCGGCCCTACGGGCGTCGGAAAGACCGAGCTTTCGAAAGCACTTGCCGAGGCGCTCTTTGACGATGAGAAAAATCTCGTACGTATCGATATGTCCGAGTATATGGAAAAGCACAGTGTTTCGCGCCTGATCGGTGCGCCTCCCGGATACGTCGGCTACGACGAGGGCGGCCAGCTGACCGAGGCGGTGCGCCGCCGTCCTTACAGCGTGGTCCTCTTTGACGAGGTAGAGAAGGCGCATCCCGACGTCTTTAACGTTTTGCTTCAG
The DNA here is from genome assembly GCA_017504785.1 of Clostridia bacterium. GTDB lineage: Bacteria > Bacillota > Clostridia > Oscillospirales > CAG-272 > UBA1740. The sequence goes on from JAFVQL010000077.1 coordinate 9,803, forward strand.
GTGCTCGACGACGGAAGGATCACGGATAGCCACGGCCGCACCGTGGATTTTAAGAACACCCTGATCATTTTGACGAGCAACCTCGGCTCGGATATCATTCTCGAGGGAATTGAAAACGGAGAGATCCGCCCCGAGGCAGAGCGGGCTGTGGAGGCACTTCTGCGCCGCACCTTCCGCCCCGAGTTTCTCAACCGTCTTGACGAGATCCTGATCTTCAAGCCCCTGTCGCGCGAGAACGTGCGCGCCATCGCCGCGCTGGCGATCGCGGATCTTTCCCGCCGCCTTTCGGAGCGCCGCCTTTCGCTTTCCGTCACCGATCGGGCGATGGAGCATATCATAGAAGCGGCGTACGATCCGATCTTCGGCGCAAGGCCCTTGAAGCGCTATATCAAGTCTAAAACCGAAACTCTGCTTGCGAAAAAGATCCTCAAGGAAAATCCCGCACCCGATACCGCGTACGTGCTGGATTATGCCGAGGGCGGATTGGTTATCCGATAATATGTATAAAAAACGCCGCGAAAAGAAAACTAATGTTGACAATTCGCGGCGTTTTTTTGCCACAAAACGGAGTTAAAGGAGAAAAAATATGAAAAACAGGCGGTGCGGCGGCGTTTTGATGCCGATTTTTGCTTTGCCGGGGGAATACGGCGTCGGCAGCTTCGGGGAGGGGGCGAGGGCGTTCGTTCGCTCTCTTGCGCGGGGCGGCTTTCGCATCTGGCAGCTACTCCCCCTCTGTCTTGCGGACGAGGCGCATTCGCCCTATAAATCCCCCTCGTCCTTTTCCTTCGATCCGTGGTTTGTGGATATCGGCACGCTTGCCGCGCAGGGCTTGCTCACCGAGGCGGAGCGGCAAAGCGCCCTGGGGCGCACGGAGCATACCTGCGAATACAGCCGTCTTTCGGAGCGCATGGAGCTTCTTGCCCGCGCCGCCGCGCGCGCATCCGAGCGGGCGGATATCCGTGACCGCGTGCGGGAAACGATGGCGCGCTTTCCGTATCTTTCGGAGTTTTGCAGCTTCATGGCGGCGCGTGAGGGGGAGGGGCGGCTTTGGTTTTGGCAATTCGTAGAGAGCGAGGCGCTTTCCGAGTGGATGGCGCTGAAAGAATACGCCGCCTCGCTCGGCATCCGCACCGTCGGGGATATGCCGATCTACGTCAGCGAAGAAAGCAGCGAGATGGCGTATCACAAGGAGTGGTTTTGGCTTGATGAAAATGCGCGTCCCGCCGCCGTTGCGGGCGTCCCGCCGGATTATTTTTGCGAGGACGGACAGCTTTGGGGCAATCCGCTTTATAATTGGCAGCGTATGCAGGAGGACGGCTTCGCCTTCTTTCACGCGCGCATGGAGTATATGCTTACGCTCTTTGACGGCGTTCGCATCGACCATTTTCGAGGGCTCTCTTCCTTCTGGGCGGTTCCCGCCTCTGCCAAAAGCGCGAGGGAAGGGCGCTGGGTCGATGCGCCGGGCTACGCCTTGATCGATGCTCTGCGCCCTCTGACCGCGGGGCGGCTCGTGATCGCGGAGGATCTCGGCAATATCACGGACGAGGTGCGCGACCTCGTGAGATACAGCACCTTTCCCGGCATGCGCGTGCTTCAGTTCGGCTTCCTCTCGGAAAGCGATGCGGTGCATCTGCCGCATTTTTATGAAAAAAACACCGTTGCCTACACGGGCACGCACGATAACAACACCCTGCTCGGCTATATGTTTTCCTTGCCCGACGCGGTGCGCCGCCGTGTGCTTTCCTATATCGGGCGCGAGGGCGAGGATTTCAATACGCCTCCGGTCTACGACGCGCTTTTGCGCTCGCTTTTCTCCTCGGCCGCAGACACGGTGATCCTCCCGATGCAGGATCTGCTTTTGTTCGGAGAGGATACGCGCTTCAACACGCCGGGCACCCGAGAGGGCAACTGGGCCTTCCGATTTACTTGGCAGCAGATCGCCGCCGCCCCCTGGGAGCGCATGCGCCGTTTGCTTGAAATTTACGGCCGCACGGGAAATTGATTTTGTAAACTTTGGTAGCCGTAGGGCTTGTGCGTTCGGCTCTCTTACTGCTAGCAAAAAACAGAGAAAAAACGCCGTCGGAATGCGGCGAAAAACGGAGGCGGCGCGCCGAGGATGCGCGCTCGCCCTCCGTTTTTTATTTTTTAAAAGCAAACAATTTATAAAATAATCCCTTTGCGCCAAAAAATCTCTTGACTTTAGGAGGATTTTCTATTATAATATATCTGTATGAATGGGGCGTTTGTCCACCCGGTTTATATTAAAAAGTTTTATCTATCGAGAGATGGTTACAAAAAAATTTTGTAATCGACAGGAGGTGTAAGATTTATGGAATGGTATTTTGCCGTCATCATCGGCGCAGGCGCACTGATCGTCGGCACGGCGATCGGATATATGATCCGTAAGGGCATTGCGGAAGCAAAGCTCGGCAGCGCGGAGCAGCAGGCGAAGCGTATGCTCGATGATGCGATGAAGAACGCGGAAAGCGTTCGTAAGGAATCGGTCCTCAGTGCAAAGGAAGAGATCTTCCAGATGAAGAAGGAAGCCGATTTTGACCTTAAGGAGCGCAGAAAAGAGGTTTCCCGCCTTGAGCGCCGTATCGCGCAGAAGGAAGAAACCTTGGATGCAAAGCTGGAGGGCCTTGAGAAGAAGGAGGAGACTCTTTCCGAGAAATTTAAGGAGGTCGATGCGATCAAGGCAGAGACCAGCGAAACGCTCAAAAAGCAGATCGCAAGCCTTGAGAAGATCGCGGGACTGACGACCGAGGAGGCCAAGGCCGAGCTGGTTGCCCGTCTGGATAGCGAGATGCGCCACGAAACGGCGCTTAAGATCGCAGAGTACGATGCGCGCTTCCGCGAGGAAGCCGATGCAAAGGCGAAGGAGATTCTTTCTCTCGCCATTCAGAGATGTGCCGCCGATCACGTGAGCGAGGTTGCGATCTCCACCGTGCAGATCCCCGGTGACGAAATGAAGGGCCGTATCATCGGCCGCGAGGGTAGAAATATCCGCACGATCGAAAATCTTACCGGCGTTGAATTGATCATTGACGATACGCCGGACGTTATTACTGTTTCGGGCTTTGATCCCGTGCGCCGCGAGGTGGCAAGGATCGCGCTTGAGAAGCTGATCTCCGACGGCCGTATCCATCCTGCCCGCATCGAGGAAATGGTGGAGAAGGCACGCCGCGAGGTGGAAAACGCTACCAAGCAGGCAGGCGAGAAGGCGGTATTCGAGACCGGTGTGCACGGCTTGCATCCCGATCTTATCAAGCTTCTCGGCCGCATGAAGTACCGTACCTCGTTCGGTCAGAACGCGCTTCGCCACTCCATCGAGGTGTCCATGCTTTCGGGCGCAATTGCCGATGAGATCGGTGCAGACGTAACGATGGCGCGCCGTGCAGGTCTTCTGCACGATATCGGTAAGGCCGTAACGGCGGAGGCCGAGGGCTCGCACATTCAGCTGGGCGTTGAGATCGCACAGAAGTATCACGAAAACAAGGATATCATTCACGCCATCGAGGCGCACCATAACGACGTGGAGGCGGTCACGCTTCTTGATTTCATCGTGCAGGCCGCCGATGCGATCAGTGCCGCAAGACCCGGTGCTCGCCGCGAGGACGTGGAGAACTACATTAAGAGACTTCAGAAGCTCGAGGAGGTTGCCGCAGACTTCAACGGCGTGGACAAGACCTTCGCGATCCAGGCAGGCCGCGAGGTCAGAATCATGGTGAAGCCCGACGTGGTGGACGATGATTCCATGAAGATCCTCGCAAGAGATATTGCCGCGAAGATCCAGAGCGAGCTGAATTATCCCGGTCAGATCAAGGTCAGCGTCATCCGCGAATCCCGCGTGGTGGACTACGCGACCTAAAACAAAAAGAACTGTCGCGCGAGCGCGATGCGCCGATGCTTCCCCGATATGGCGGAGCGCATGGCGCGGAGCGGCTCTCGCGGCGGTTCGTCTTTTTATCAGAAAATTTTGCCCATTCACCAATATCAACCGAGATCGAACTCGTTTGAAGCGTTGTATTTTCGGTGATCATGCGCCAAAAAGTCTTGTAATATCCGCCTTTGTGAGCGAGGCTTCGAGCAAGAGCGCAGATCTTCACCGATCGGTCGGTTTCGATTTCGGTTGGCATTGGCTGGGATAGTAAGGAAAAGCAGTGAGAATTTTAGCGATTGGTGACGTAACGAGCGTCGGCGGCGTTATGCATCTGGAAAAGAATCTGTGGCGGGTGCGCCGAGAGGAAAAGATCGATTTTTGTATTGTGAATGCGGAGAATGCCGCAGGGGTGTATTCCTATACGCCCGAGCTTGCCGAGCGCTTGCTCCTCGCCGGGGCGGACGTTTTGAGCGGCGGCAATCACACCATGCGCCAAAGGGCGAGCTACGGCATTTTAGAGGAAAACGAGGCGCTGCTGCGTCCCATCAACTTCGGCGGGGAAGCGCCCGGCCGCGGCTACACGGTGATGCGGGTCGGCGCGGTGCGCGTGATGGTGATATGCGCGATGGGAAATATCCATATCGAGCCGACGCTCGATGCGCCCTTTGCATTTATCGAGCGCGCGCTGATGCGCGAGCAGGGCAATTTCGATCTTGCGGTTTTGGATATTCACGCGGAGGCAACGGGAGAGAAGCTTGCGGTGGCGCACGCCTTTGACGGGCAGATCGCCGCCGTGTTCGGCACGCATACCCACGTTCCGACCGCGGATCTGAAAATTTTACCGGGCGGCACGGGCTACGTCAGCGACCTCGGCATGTGCGGCGAGAGCGGCGGTATCCTCGGCATGGATGCGGCGGGCGTTGTCAAAAAGCTGCGCTATCATCTGCCCGATCGGTTCGTGCCCGCAAAGGGAGAGCCGAAGGCAGACGGCGTGATATTCGATATTGACGAAAAGCAAGCGAAAACGGTTGCTTTAAGCCGTATCGTTTTCTGACGGATCGGAGGAAGATCAATGAGTGAGTTAAAAACGCAGGTCGCCGTGGTTGGCGCGGGACACGCGGGCATAGAGGCGGCGTTGGCCGCCGCCCGTATGGGGCTTCAAACGGTGCTTTTCACCCTCAATCTCGACAGCGTTGCCAATCTGCCCTGCAACCCCTCGATCGGCGGCAGCGGCAAGGGGCATCTCGTTTTTGAGCTGGATGCCTTGGGCGGTGAAATGGGCCGCGCGGCGGATGCCGTTACGTTGCAGTCGAGAACCTTGAATCTCGGCAAGGGCGCGGCGGTGCATTCCAAGCGCGTGCAGGCAGACAGAGCGGCTTACCGCGTTTTGATGAAGGAAACGCTGGAGAAGGAAAAAAATCTCCGCCTTTTTCAGGGCGAGGTCACGGGGCTTCTCACCGAGCGCGAGGGCGATGCCTTCCGCGTTTTGGGTGTAGAGACCTCACTTGGCGAGCGCTGGGAGGCCGAGCGCGTGATCCTTTGCACGGGAACGTATCTTGAAAGCAGTATTTTCATAGGAGAGGGCGTGTATTCCTCGGGGCCGGACGGGCTGATGCCCGCCAAGGGGCTTTCGGCTTCGCTTTCCTCTCTCGGCATTCGCATGATGCGCTTCAAGACGGGAACGCCGGCGCGCGTGCATCGCCGTTCCATTGATTTTTCGGTGCTGGAGGAGCAGCCGGGCGAGGAGAGGATCACCCCCTTTTCCACCCTTACCGACGCCGAGGAATTAAACGGCAGAGAGCAGATCCCCTGCCATATCGTGTACACCAATGAAAACACGCATCGCATCCTGCGCGAAAATATGGATCGCAGCGCGATGTATTCGGGCAATATCGTCGGCGCAGGTCCGCGCTACTGTCCTTCGATCGAAACCAAGATCGTTCGCTTTGCCGATAAGGAGCGGCATCAGCTTTTCGTTGAGCCGTGCGGAAAAAATACGGACGAGATGTATATTCAGGGCTTTTCCACCTCTATGCCAACGGACGTTCAGCGCGCCATGCTGAAAACCCTTCCGGGCTTTGAAAACGCCGAGATCATGCGCTATGCGTACGCCATTGAGTACGATCTCGCCGACCCCACCCAGCTGTATCCCACGCTGGAATTTAAAACCGTCAAGGGGCTTTACGGTGCAGGGCAGTTCAACGGCACCTCGGGCTACGAGGAGGCGGCGGTGCAGGGCTTGGTTGCGGGCGTGAATGCGGCGCTTTCCTTAAAGGGCGAGCCGCCCATGATCCTGCCTCGCGCATCCTCTTATATCGGCACGCTGATCGACGATCTCGTGACGAAGGGAACGGAGGAGCCTTACCGCATTATGACCTCAAGATCCGAATACCGTCTGCTTCTTCGTCAGGATAACGCGGATCTGCGCCTTTCCGAGATCGGTCACCGCGTGGGCTTGCTTTCGGACGAGCGGTACGCGGCGTTTCTCGAAAAAAAGCGCGCGATCGAGGGGGAGATCCAAAGGCTCGCCGAAACGGTCGTGCCGCCCACCGAGGCGGTGAATGCCTGTCTTTCTTCCATGGGCTCGTCCCCGATTGCAACGGGTGCTAGGCTTTCGGAGCTTCTGCGCCGCCCCGAGATCTCGTATGCGGGGCTTGCCCCCATCGATAAAAAGCGCGCGCCGCTTTCAAAAGAAGTGATCTTAACGGCGGAGATCTCGGTGAAATACGCGGGCTATATCGCAAGGGAAGAGGCTGAGGCCGAAAAGCAAAAACGCCTTGAGGATAAGGTCTTGCCGCCCGATCTCGATTATGCCGCCATTCGCGGTCTGCGCCTTGAATCCGCAGAGAAGCTTGCCGCCATTCGCCCCCTGAACATCGGGCAGGCCTCGCGCATCAGCGGCGTGAACCCCGCGGATATCAGCGTGCTTTTGATCTATCTTGCCACCCGCCGCGAAGCGTAACGAAACAAACGGCAATCGCTTTTTTAGGCGGATGCGAAGCGCAACGGAGCGTTTGTGCGATCGGTCTTTTCGACAGATGCAAAGCGTAACGGAGCATGATAGGATAAAATGCCACCATTGTAAACAAATGGTGGCATTTTTGCGCTTTTTTGTTTGATGTGGTAACAGAGTTTTACGCGGCGAAGATACATTTTGGAAAAAGCCGAAGATAGAACCTGCGATAAAGCAGTATCAAACATACCAACGAAAAAAGCGCTGTGTTTTTATTTTTTGTCGGCTTGTGCGCCGTGCCTCAGAGAAGGGCGGCCGCCCGCGCGGCGGAGAAGGGGATAGCTCGCAAGAAATAAGAGATTGCCACAGAGGCAGATCGCCATGTCCGTAAGCGTGTCGGTAAGGCCGAGGTCAAGATAGCCCGCGAGGGTGAGCGTCCTTCCCCCCTCGTAGCGGATCACGGTTTCGGTGATGCCCCTGATCTCGGTCGGCGCATCGTGCGTGCCGCTCAGGAAAAAGGAGCGGATGGCGTGCACGAGGGTGTCCTCTTGCATATCCACGGGAAGAAGCCAAGTGGCGCCCGCCTCAAAAAGCTCCCAAAGAAGCGCCGCCGAAAGGCTGAAGAGAACGCCAACGAAAAGATAGGGGAAAACGGCTCGCCTCTCGCTTTTCGGAAATAGACGTAGGCATATTTCAAACCCGATATAAGCAAAGAGCCAGCCCGAGAGCGCGTGCAGAAAAAGATCCCAAACGGGGATGCGAAAATAGAAGTTAAAGGTGCTGCCGAGCAGTGCGCCGAGGCATAAGAATAAAAGAAGCGCGTAGCAAGGCAGAGAGAGGCGAATGCCGAGAAGATGCTCGGTCGGCGGCAAAAGAAGAATGATCAGAAGAAAAAGAAGCGCGATCATCGCGCCCTTCGGGTTTTCGGTTATAAAAAAATAGAGTGATATAAAAAGGCACGCCGCCGCCGAGGAAAGAAAAAGCGCGCAGAGCGCGCGTGCGCGCGAAAAACGCTGACGGAAGATACGCAGTAAGGCCTTCATTTTTGCCTCCGTTTCGTGTATAGCGGCAATTCCGAATTTTTCGCCTCGCCTTTCGGGGGCGTTCTTTATATTTCGGAAGCCGCATTATAGGTAGATTAACCGATGTGCCGCGCTTTATGCAAAAACAAAACGAGTCCGGCGGCATTCCCGATCGGGAACGCGAGTCCAAGGCTCGTTTTAAGCGTATAAGGACTTACGGGGGAGGGATCACTCCTCGTCGTCAAAATCCTCGGCACCCGCCGCGGCATCCAGCTCGTCGTTGAAGGCGCGCGCCTTGCGGCTGTTCAAGAAATAGGAATCGCCCGCTTCGCTGAAGAAATGGAATTCCTCATCCTCCGCGTCGTACATGTGCCCCTGCACCTCAAGCGTGCGTGCGGCCTTGCAGAATTCATCCAAAAATTCCTCGGGCGAAAATTCGTCGATCTCGATGGCAAAATCGTCGTTGGTGAAGGTCATTTCGCAGGCTGTGCTGCCATCGGCGGAGGCGAAGCCGTCGTCGTAGCAGATATAGTCATCTGAAATCTCAAAGAAATCGTCCAAAGCGCCGCTCAAAAGATAGCGAGAAAATTTACGCAGCTCATCCTTGCTGCCTTTTAACGTGATCTCGAAATACAGCTCTTCGTAAAGTGTCATAATGATTGCCTCCTTTTTGTTTTCTATTTTAATGTGAGTATAGCACAGGATTTTTGCTTTGTCAATAGGAAACTGCATTGCTTTTTTGCGCCGAAAAAAGTTCTTCCTTTATATAATATACAAGAAGTGTGGCGCGCGCGTTACTCCCCGCCCGACTTGTAAAAAACGCCTTTTGTACAATGCTTACAAAAAAATCCGAAAAAAATTTAAAAAAGGGCTTGACAAACAAAAAAAGTTTTGATATAATAGACAAGCCCGCTTCGAGAGGGAGACCTTTCGGGAAGGCACTTGCTCTTTGAAAATTGAACAACAAAGGAAATTTTTTAGCACATGTAAGTGCGAAAGAATCTCGTTAATGTTTTCTTGGGAAACCGAGAAAGCACTCTTTGAAAAAACTCAACAAAGTA
>JAFVQL010000078.1 GCA_017504785.1 Clostridia bacterium
GATTACTTTCAGGACATTGTGCGCTATGTACCCGCACGCAAAAGTTGGTACTATTACGCAGACGGAATTTGGCAGCAGGATATCGGATCCCTTTGCACTATGGAATATTGCAAGGAGCTTGCGAAAAACCTGATGATTTACTGTATGTCCATCGTTGACGAAAATAGGCGTCAGGAATACATGAAATTCTGTGCCAAGTGGCAGACGCGCAAAATGCGTGATACCATACTCAAGGACGCGCAAGGCGTACATAAGATTCGCATGGAGGAATTCGATAGCGATCCTTACGTTTTCAATTGTCAGAACGGAACACTGCACCTCGATACCATGAAATTCACGCCACATACGGCGTCGGACAAGCTCACCAAAATCTCCGATGTCATCTACAATCCGGATGCACGCTGCGAGCGCTTTGAACGCTTCGTGCAAGAAATCACCTGCGAAGATCAGGAAAAAGCTCGCTTCTTGCAGAAAGTGCTTGGATATGGCCTTAGCGGCGACACACGATACGAGTGCTTCTTCATCTTTTACGGCGCCACAACGCGCAATGGAAAAGGAACGCTCTGCGAAAGCGTACTGAAGGTGCTCGGTAGCTACGGTTGCACCGCTCGCTCGGAAACAATCGCCGTGAAACAGAACAACAGCAGCCAAATGCCAAGTGAAGACGTGGCGCGTCTCGCGGGCGTGCGATTCGTCAATATTTCGGAGCCGGATCGCAATTTGCGCCTTGATGCAGCGCTCGTTAAAAGCATGACCGGTAACGATACCTTGAACGCGCGATTCCTGCACGAGAACAGCTTCGATTTCAGGCCGCAGTTCAAAATGTACATCAACACCAATTACCGCCCGTCGATCAGTGATCTGACGCTGTTCAGCAGTGACCGTGTGATCGTTGTTACCTTCGACCGTCACTTCGGAGAGGGCGAGCAGGACACCAACTTGAAAGTTTTGTTCGCACACCCGAACAGCCAGAGTGCTATTCTCAATTGGCTGGTGGAAGGATACGCCATGCTTCGAAAAGAAGGACTCAAGCTGCCTGAATCGGTAAAAACGGCTATCGAGGACTACCGCAAAGACAGCGATAAGGTCATGCGCTTTGTGGATGAGTGCCTTGAAGTTAGTGACAACGCCGAGGTGCGTACTGCCGACGTATACAAGGAATACCAGCAGTGGTGCGAGGATAACGGATATCGCGCCGAGAGCATGACGAAGTTCAAGCAGTCGCTTTGCGGCTTTGCGACCGTGGTGCGCAAACGCCCGAAAGGTGGAGGTAGCGAAACCACCATGTTGTTAAAATATAAAATTCTCGATACCGCACAGCCCCTTTAATTTTCACGTCGCAGATGTAGCAGGTTTATAAGTTCATCTCTATAGAATAAAAAATTAGAATGACCTGTAATACTTGCTACATCAGCGACATCCCTTCGGGGGTAGGGGGATCAAAATCTCTACGACTTTCGCTTGTGAGACGGGCGAGGAGTCACACGCGAAAAATCGGGAAATCAAGAGGGGGTATACCCCCACATTCAAGTTTTCAAGATATGAAAGGAGTTTTTATGACTATACACAGAATGCGCACCATCAACGAATCGGTCGCGATTATTAAGGAAATGGACGAACAGTCCGCCATCACCGCAAACTGCATCCGTACTCTCTGCAAGGAAGGCAAGGTACACTGCGTTTTCACCGGCAAAAAGATCCTTGTGGATCTCGATGCACTAATTGCATTTTTATCAGGAAATTATCAAAAAACAGCTTGACTTTTGCAAACCTTTGTGGCTTCCTTTGTTGTTGCCAAGGGCTTGCTATAACGACGACGAAACGGAGGATTTGATATGGCAACGATAACGAAACGAATGACGAAATCCGGTCCCACCTACCGCATACAGGTGAAACTCAAGGACAAAGGCAGCGGAAAGATGAATGTCTATTCCACCACATGGAAGCCGCAAATGGGAATGACGCCGAAGCAGATGGAGCGTGAGGTGATCGTGTACGCGGATCAGTACGAAAACAATCTGCGCATGTCCCTCACGGCTGCAGGCGGCGATGGTGTATCACCGGACACCACGCTTGCCGATTATATGAAATGGTGGCTGGAGCGCCGCAAAGAAGAATTGTCGGTCAGCTACTATGTCAACTGCCAATCCGCAATCACAGAAATAGCCGCCAGCATTGGCGGCTACAAGCTGCGCGAGCTCAACCCGACGATCATACAGCGATTCTACGATGATCTCGACAGGCGCGAAAGAATTATCATTACGGTATGCGCCAAGCCGGAATTCCAAGAAGCAGTTGACGCAGCGAGACGCGGAGAGCGCAAACTGAAACAGAAGTTGGATTATGACAGCGGGCCTCTGCTGGCAGCTCTGCGTGGCGATAACATCCGACTCGAACAGGCGGAAAAGATCGCAGAAAACTTCGGCTGCCGCACCACAGCACTGTTCAATGTGAAAAAGAAAAAGCAGCCATACGCCTACGAGACCATGCACAAAATCAAGCGCACGTTGCGCGCGATTCTCTCGCATGCAAAGAAGCAGCGCCTCATCGTCGACAACTACGCTACCGCAGATTACATCGACTTCCCGAAGCGGCCGTCGAAGGAAATCGACTATATGAACGACGAAGACGCCAAGCTCTTCTACGCGACAGCGTTGGCGTATCCGGATGTGCGATGCAAAACGGCGGCGCTCATACTCCTGCTCACAGGCATCCGCCGCGGTGAGCTCTGCGGGCTGGAATGGTCGAATGTTGACCTCGATGAAGGAACGATCACCATAGAACGATCAGTCACAACGGTAAAAGGCGTCGGCCTCGTGGAAAAGGATCCCAAGACCGAGAGCAGCAAGCGCGCCATCAGTATATCGGATAAGCTGGTGGCAATACTCATGGAGTACAAGGAATGGTACGATCAGTACAAATACGACGTCGGTGACCGATGGCACGAGACGAACAGGCTATTTATCTCGGAGGACGGAAAGGTCATGTATCCCGGCACGATATCATACTGGGTGCATAAGATCTGCGATCAAGCGGGGCTACCGCACAGAACAGTGCACTCGCTACGCCACACCAATATCACGATGCAGATCGCAGCAGGCGTCCCGCTGGTGACAGTCGCAGGCCGAGCAGGCCACGCGCGCACCAGCACCACAACCGACATATACAGCCACTTCTTAAAGAGCTCGGACAGAACGGCAGCAGAAAAGATCGAAGAACTGTTCGATTAACATACAAAAACGGGCGAGGATCATTGCGATCTTCGCCCGTTAAACTTTAGCATTTTGTTATTCATTTGTCGGATTGTGTTGAAAAAGTCATAAATTTATTGTATAATATTATAAAGAACAGCGCGAGGAGAATTTGGTATGACGCTTGAAGAAAAAATACTTAAAATAAATGTGCCCTCTGTTTCAGAGTTACCTAATGTTGGATCGCTTCCTGCAGGGACTGCCGCTACTATTGAGGATTTCTTTGAAACGTTTGTTAGAGATAGATTGCCGGAACGTGATGTGATTAAGCACTGGCATAAACTTTTGATGGACTATACGAGTGATCTAACAAAATTGAGTTGTTGCGTCAGATTCGGAAACAATGGTACCGATAAAGCATCGAGCAGCGGCGAAAAAGGTTATTATAAGCTGAGGAGAGGCTGGTTAACCCAAAATGACCGTGATGACTTCGAATACTTTTTTGCCGACAACTTCTTTTCCTCGTTCATTTATAAGTTGGCTTTAGATGGGGTAAAACCATCAGTTGCAGAGGTGGGCAGTCTTTTTAGGCAGCACAAATTTCCGTACGGTTTTGGCTTTTTGATAGACAAAAAAGTTAATGAGTACAAAGGCGTAGTTGTTGCCGTTGCCAAGGAGCCCGGCTTTCTTGGAAATTATAAATTGTCCCATGTATTTGACTCTGGCGAATTTTTTGACATTGGCGGTAGAATGTACGGTGACGCCAGCTTAACAGAAAAACATTTTCCGATCGGTCACAGCAATGATTTTTTGAAAAACAGTGACCGTATACGTAGAATGCATATTTCGGATGAATCAAAAGCAGTTATTGTCGCTAAATTTTTAAGATTTGCACATCCGTTTAATTATTTTTTAACACCGGCTAAAACAAGGCATGTTTGCGGTCAGCCAGTTTATAAAAAAGATATTGGCGAAGATCCCCGTATGATTAGCTACGTAAGGCAATATTTAGAGAAAGAATACCCGGACGAGTATAGTGAATTCGTGAGCAAAATAATGTGGTATGAAGATCCACACGCTGTCGCAGCAACTGGAAAAGAGCGCATAGATATTACATACGGTATGGATGCCGCTAAGACATCTTCCGTTACGCCTGCACCGGCAGCTAAAAAAACTGTGACGGTTGCTCCCAAGACCAGTACCACTACATTACCCAAAGTGCCAATTGACCTAACAAAACTTACGAGAGCTTATTTAGAAACATTTAAGGTCGGAGAAATTGCCAATCAAGTTTTACGAGCTATATTAGCGAGTGGAAAAGTACCCAAAAACACGGTGGATGCTTGGAAAACGGTGAGTGGAAGCAAAGCAACGTTTGGATTAAGTGATCCAATTTTAGGTTATTCCAGAAAAGACTCAAAAGGCTATAACAGATACTATGACAACACGCTCAATTTGTACGGTGAAGATTTGTATCTTTGCAGCCAATGGAAGATCAATCACAAAGCGCGCCTAATTACATGGATCCTCAATTGGATCGCTGCCAACGGCGGTAAAATTTAATTACACGTAAAAAGCCGGCAGCGTGTGCTGTCGGCTTTTTGGCACCCCCGGCGGGAATCGAACCCACGACTAATCCTTAGGAGGGACTTGTAATATCCACTTTACTACGGAGGCAAATTATGAAATTTATAGAAGATGCTTGAAGCACGCCTATCCCTTAAAAATCACCAAAAAGGTGCCGCAGGGCACCAAATAGGGTGCCAAATTTCCTGTGGTGTCAAGGCAAGGTCGCGTTTTCGCCGTTTTCCTCGCTTTTTCTCGCGTTTGCTCGGTTGATATGAGGCGAGAGCTAACCCTTAGGAGGGGTTTATTATATTCCGCAACCGTCGCATATTCGTTGATTGTCGGGCTAAAGCCCTTCGCCAACTCATTGCTTTGGGTTGTCTCGCGTTGCGAAAACAACACTTAGTTGTTTTCACTTGCTCGCATTTAATATGCAGGCAAGTATTCAATTAAAAAGTTAGTTCCCTTAGGAGGGGTTTATTATATTCCGCAACCGTCGCATATTCGTTGATTGTCGGGCTAAAGCCCTTCGCCAACTCATTGCTTGGGGTTGTCTCGCGTTGCGAAAACAACACTCAGTTGTTTTCACTTGCTCGCATTTAATATGCAGGCAAGTATTCAATTAAAAAGTTAGTTCCCTTAGGAGGGGTTTATTATATTCCGCAACCGTCGCATATTCGTTGATTGTCGGGCTAAAGCCCTTCGCCAACGCATTGCTTGGGGTTGTCTCGCGTTGCGAAAACAACACTCAGTTGTTTTCGCTTGCTCGCATTTAATATGCAGGCAAATATGAAATTATAAAAACAACACGCAGTTGTTTTCGCTTATTCGCATTTAACAATTTAACTTCGCAGGGATCTCGCGTGTAGTTTTAAAAAAAGCGCATACAATAAAATTACCAAACAATATTTTATCACAAAAAAAGCAAAAAGTCAATCGGAATATAGAGAAAAAGAAAAACTGCATGCAGATTTTTCTTGACGGTGTGCGCGGGTTGTGGTAGAATAAAGAAAAAAGCGTATCAGGAGAAGGAAAACCGCCAATGAACGTTATAACGCTGACCTTGAATCCCGCATTTGATCTGCATTGCTATGCGGATGCCTTCGTGCCGTACCACGAGAACGTTTTTGATATCACCGCCAAGGATGCGGGCGGCAAGGGGATCAACGTGTCGCGTGCGCTTGCGAAAAACGGCGTGAAAAATCTCGCGGTTTGCGTGCTTGGGCGCGAAAACGGCGGAGAATTTCTTAAAAGCCTTGAAAGCGAGGGGCTTGCGGTCAATGCGGTATACACCGAGGGGCGCATTCGCGAAAATATCACCCTGCATGAAAAAGAAAGGGCAGAAACGCGCATCAGCTTCAAGGGCTTTTCTATGTGCGAGAGCGCGCTTGCTAAGGTGCGTGAGGCGATGGGAACGAATCTTTCGGGAAGCGCCGTCGTGTTTGCGGGAAGTGCGCCCGCGGGCGTTTCGGAGAGTGCCTTGGTTGCCTTTCTTCAGGACTTAAAAAACGCGGGTGCTTCGCTCGTGATCGATTCGCGCTCGCTTTCCATCGCGGCGATCGCGGCGCTTCGCCCGATGCTGATCAAGCCGAACAAGCACGAGGCGGAAGGTGCGCTCGGTATAAAGATCGTAAATATAGAGGACGGTGCGCGCGCGGCGAAGGCACTGCGCGAAAAGGGGATCGAAAACGTGCTTTTGAGCCTCGGCGCAGAGGGCGCGATCCTTTCTTGCCCATCGGGCACGTATTACGCATCCGCACCCGAAATAGAAGTGCTTTCCACGGTCGGTGCAGGGGATAGCACCCTCGCGGGCTTCCTTTTTGCAAAGGCCGCCGGCTGTAAGGACGAAGAGATCCTTGCCCGTGCCGTGGCGTTCGGAAGTGCCGCTTGTATGCTTGCGGGCACAGCCGCGCCGCTAACCGAGGATATAGAAAAGCTCCGAAAGAAAATTTCGGTGAAAACGGTATGATCTCGGAAAAATATCCAAGAAAATGTCGGGAAAAATATGAAAGTATTTGTTTTATACCATAACGGAACGAATTTTTAGCCATCTCCTTTGCCCGTTTTTCTCCGTGCTTGTAAAAAATGCTGCTGCTTTTTCCTTTTTGCAAGCGCGTGAAAAATAATCCAAGGGAGAGCGCCACGCGGCGTCGGCTACCTCGCGGATCGGCATATTGCCGAACGGCAAGAGGTCGCCGACGTCTTTTTTATAAATAAAAATATAAAAAATTGAAAATTCCTATTGACTTTTGCGCTTTAGCGTGATAAACTATTAAAGAACAAAAGCGAGGAGGTCATCATGAAGGAGTTTTATTTGGAAAAATATGATGGATTTTTCGAGGCAATCTGCAAGCTTACAAGCCTGGAGGATTGCCGTAAATTCTTTGAGGACGTTTGCACCATCAAGGAAATAGAGGATATGAGCGGCCGCTTGGACGTTGCCCGTCTTCTCTGCGAGGGGAAGAGCTATCAGGAGGTTTCGAGGCTGACGGGGGCAAGCACCGCAACCATCAGCCGTGTCAATAAATGCCTGAACTACGGCGCGGGCGGCTATGCGCTCGTGCTGGATACGGAGGAGAAGGCGAATGGATAATATTTTGTCGATCATGTCCTCCGAGGAGCGCGCGGCGTTTTCGCTTTGCGCGCTGTACGAGAGCGCGGGCTATCAAAAATACCGTATGAGCAAGTTTGAGGAATACGCGCTCTACGTGCAAAACAAGGATTTCCTCGTTTCGGAAAACGTCATCACCTTCACGGATACGGACGGAAAGCTCCTTGCCCTGAAGCCGGACGTAACGCTTTCCATCATTAAAAATACCCGCACGCAAAGCGGCGTGATGAAGGTATATTATAAGGAAAACATTTACCGCGTTTCCGGTAGCACAAAGAGCTTTAAGGAACTGATGCAGGCAGGCCTTGAATGTCTTGGCGAGGTAACGACCGAGACCGTGATCGAGGTGCTCTCGCTTGCGAAAAAGAGCCTTGACTATATCTCTTCCGAGAACGTGCTGGAGATCTCGCATTTGGATATCGTTTCGGGCGTGCTTTCCGCTTGCTCTGTCAGCGAGCAGGGGCGCAGAGAGATCCTCATGTATCTCGGAGAAAAGAATGAGAGCGGTATGCGCGCGGTGGCTTTGCGCGAGGGCCTTTCGGCGGAAGCGGCGGCATGGATCTGCCGTTTGGTAACGCTGTACGACGCACCCGAGAAGGTTCTTCCCGCACTGGATGCGCTTGCCCTCACCCCCGCGCTTCGCGCCGCGATCGAGGAGCTTCGCGCCATCGTTGCAGGCCTTCGGGCACTCGGCATTTCGGATAAGCTCATCATCGACTTCTCGGTGGTGAACGATATGAATTATTATAACGGCATTGCGTTCAAGGGCTTTGTCAACGGCGTTCCCGCGGGCGTGCTCTCGGGCGGCGAATACGATAGCCTCTTGAAGAAAATGAAGAAGAACGAGAAGGGCATTGGCTTTGCCGTGTATATGGATGAGCTTTCGAGGCTTGCGGATGCGAAAGGAGCAGGAAAGTGAAACCGATTTTGAATATTGCTCTGCCGAAGGGCAGACTCGGCGAAAAGGTATACGCCATGTTTGAAAAGGCGGGCTTTGGCTGCCCCTCGATCCTTGAGGAGAGCCGCAAGCTGATTTTTGAAAACGAAGAGGCGGGCGTCCGCTATTTCTGGGTGAAGCCCTCGGACGTTGCGATCTACGTAGAGCGCGGCGCGGCGGATATAGGCGTTGCGGGCAAGGATATTCTTCTCGAATATGCGCCCGACGTGTATGAGCTTTTGGATCTGAAGCTCGGAAAATGCAGTATGTGTGTCGCGGCGAAAAAGGGCTTTGCGGATGACCGCAATCGCCCCCTGACCGTTGCCACCAAATTTACGAATATTGCCAAGACGCATTATGCCGCCGAGGGCAGAGATATTGATATCATCCACCTGAACGGCTCGATCGAGATCGCGCCGATCCTCGGACTTTCGGACGTGATCGTGGATATCGTGGAGACCGGAACCACCCTGAAGGAAAACGATCTTGAGGTCGTGGAGCGCTTCGTGCCGATCAGCGCGCGTCTGATCGCCAATAAATCCGGCTTTAAATTTAAAACAGAGAGAATCGAGCAGCTTCGCGAGAGCCTTGCGAAGCTTGTGGAGGAAATATGATCAGGATCATTAAGGACAGTCTCAGCAAAAGAGAAGAGATCTTCGGCGCGAAGGAAGAAAGAGTGGACGTCAGCGCCACGGTTTCCGAGATCATTGCCAAGGTAAGAGCCGAGGGCGATGCGGCGCTTCGTTACTATACGGAAAAATTCGATAAGGCGAAGCTCACCTCTCTGCGCGTCAGCGAGGAGGAGATCGAGGAGGCGATGGCGGCGATCGAGCCGGAGTTTATCCGCATTCTTGAAAGCGCGGCAGAGAATATTCGTATTTTCCACGCCCGCCAGAAGCGCGAGGGCTTTGAGCTGAAGCGCGAAAACGGTGTCATCGTCGGCCAGAGAGTCACCCCCGTGGAGGTCGCGGGCATCTACGTGCCGGGCGGCACGGCGGCGTACCCCTCCACCGTTCTGATGGATTCCATTCCCGCCGTGGTTGCGGGATGCCCCCGCGTCGTGATGGTGACGCCCCCCTCGAAGGACGGTAAGGTAAACCCCGCCATTTTGGCGGCGGCGAAGGTTGCAGGCGTGAAGGAGATCTACAAAGTCGGCGGCGCGCAGGCGGTTGCCGCTCTTGCATACGGAACCGAGACCGTACCCAAGACCGATAAGATCGTCGGTCCCGGAAATGCCTTCGTGGCAGAAGCGAAAAGGCAGGTGTTCGGTGCCGTATCGATCGATATGATCGCAGGCCCGAGCGAGATCCTCGTAGTGGCAGACGGTAAGAATGTACCGAAGGATATTGCGGCGGATCTTCTTTCCCAGGCAGAGCACGATAAAATGGCAAGCGCGGTTTTGGTGACCGATGACGAAGCGTTTGCCGAGGCCGTTTCGGCAGAGCTGGAAAGGCAGATCCCGCTTCTCGAAAGAGCCGAGATCGCCCGCGCATCGATCGATTCTAACGGGAAGATCATCATCACGGCGGATATCGATGCCGCCATCGAGATCGCAAACGGCATTGCCCCAGAGCATCTGGAGCTTTGTCTTGACGAGCCGTTCCGGTATCTTGCAAAGGTGAAGCACGCAGGCTCCGTTTTCCTCGGCAGAAACTGCCCCGAGGCGATCGGCGATTATTTTGCCGGCACGAACCACACTTTACCGACGAGCGGTACGGCAAGATTTTCCTCGCCCCTCTCGGTGGAGGATTTTATAAAAACGACGCAGTACATTTATTACGATAAGGACGCACTCGGCAAGGTCGCCGAGGACGTGGCCTATTTTGCAAAGAAGGAAGGGCTCACGGCGCATGCAAAAAGTGCCGTTTGCCGTTTTGAAGAAAAATGAGTAAGTTTCTTGTAAATAAATATCAATCGCTTGAGCCGTACACCCCCGGAGAGCAGCCGAGAGAGCGCAAGTATTTGAAGCTCAATACCAACGAATCTCCCTTTCCTCCGTCCGAAAAAGCGATCGCGCTTGCCGCCAAGGAAGCCGAGCGGCTTATGCTGTATTCCGACCCGGAATGTAAAGAATTGTCTGCAAAAATGGCGGAAACGCTGGGTGTATCCGCGGAAAACGTCATCATGACCAATGGCTCGGATGAGGTGCTGAACTTCGCCTTTATGGCGTACTGTGATGAAAGCACCCCCGCGATCTTTCCCGACATTACCTACGGCTTTTATAAGGTTTTCGCAGCGCTGAACGCCGTGCCTTATAAGGAAATACCGCTCCTTGCGGATTTCTCCATGCCGCTGGCCGACCTGCTTTCTGCACGGGGAACGCTCTTTATTGCCAACCCCAACGCGCCGAGCGGCATCCTTCTTCCACTTTCCGAGATCGAAAAAATCGTTGCCGCCGATCCCGCCCGCATCGTCGTGGTGGACGAGGCGTATATCGACTTTGGCGGCGAAAGTGCCGTTTCGCTGATCGCGGAATACGATAACCTTTTGGTGACGGGCACCTTCTCGAAATCCCGTTCCATGGCGGGCGCAAGACTCGGCTTCGGCGTGGCATCCGCCGCTCTGATCGCAGACCTGCACCGCATTCGTTATTCCACAAACCCCTATAACGTCAACCGCATGACGGCGGCGGCGGGCATCGGCGCACTTTCCGATAAGGAATATTTTGAAGAAAACTGCAAGAAGATCATCGAGGCGCGCGCCTATCTTGCAAGAGAGCTTTCCGCTCTCGGCTTTTCGATGACCGATTCTAAAGCAAACTTCCTTTTTGTGCGTCACGAGCGGATGAGCGGAGAGGCCGTTTACGGTGCGCTTCGCGAAAGGGGCGTGCTCGTGCGCCATTTCGGTGCGCCGCGCATCAAGGATTATAACCGCATCACGGTCGGCTCGATGGCAGAAATGGAGCAGCTCGTAGAGGTGATGAAAGAAATATTGGAGGAAACAAAATGAGAACTTCCGTGATTGAAAGAAAAACCAAGGAAACCGACATTGCACTTTCTCTGTCTCTCGACGGCAGCGGTGCATCCGAAATTCACAGCGGCTGCGGCTTTCTTGACCATATGCTGACGCTTTTTGCAAAGCACGGCGGCTTTGATCTGACGCTGACCTGCAAGGGGGATACCGAGGTAGATTATCATCACACCGTAGAGGATATCGGCATCTCGCTCGGCAAGGCGCTTGCAAAGGCGCTCGGTGATAAGAGAGGCATCTGCCGCTACGGCAGTATGATGTTGCCGATGGATGAAACGCTCATTCTTTCCGCCGTGGATATCAGCGGCCGCGCCTTCTATGCAAGCGAGCTTTCCATGCGCGCAAAGAAGGTCGGCGATTTTGACGTGGAGCTTGTGGACGAGTTTTTCATCGCCCTTGCACAGAATGCGGGCATCACCCTGCACGTGCGTCAGCTTGCGGGCAGAAACACGCATCATATCATTGAGGGCGTATTTAAATCCGTAGCAAGAAGCCTGCGTGCCGCCGTTTCGATCGATGCGCGCTTTGCCGATGCCGTTCCTTCCACGAAAGGGGTCCTCGGATGATTGCTATCGTTGATTACGGCGTGGGAAATCTCTTTTCCTTAAGCTCGTCGTTTCGCGCGATCGGCTTTGAGGCCGTGATAAGCTCCGATCCTGCCGTTATCTCGGCGGCAGATAAGATCATTCTCCCCGGTGTCGGCGCATTCGAGGATGCCGCCAAAAAGCTTTTCGATTCGGGACTTTTTGATCTTGTGATCCGCGAAGCGGAGAAGGGAAAGCCCATTCTCGGCATTTGCCTCGGTATGCAGCTGCTCTTTGAGCGTAGCTTTGAGTACGGTGAGCATAAAGGCCTCGGCCTTATTAAGGGCGATATCCGCCCGATCTCGGACGTGATCCCCGCGGATCTGAAGATCCCGCACATCGGCTGGAACGCCTTGCATTTCACCGAGCCGCGCGCCGAAATATTCAAGTATTTAAAGGAAGGAGATCACGTGTATTTCGTGCATTCCTTCTATGCCGCAAATTGCGAGGAAAGCGTGATCGCCACCGCGGAGTACGGCGCACCCTTGACTGCCGCCGTTGCGAAGGGCAACGTGTTCGGATGCCAGTTCCATCCCGAAAAGAGCGGCGCGGTCGGTCTTTCGATCCTGCGCGCCTTTTGCGAAAGTGAGGGAGCGAAATGAAGATTTTTCCCGCCATTGATTTATATGAAGGAAAAGCGGTGCGCCTCTATAAAGGCGATTACGCCGCGATGACGGTATACAGCGAAAACCCCGTCGAGATCGCCTTGGATTTCAAGGCGCAGGGCGCGGAGTGGATCCACCTCGTCGATCTTGAGGGCGCAAGAGACGGAGATACCCCAAATCTTGAAACCATCCGCCGCATCGTGCAGGAAAGCGGACTCCGCGCCGAGGTCGGCGGCGGTATCCGCAGTATTGAGGTGATCGAAAAATACCTCGCAGCCGGCGTGAGCCGCGTGATCTTGGGCACGGCCGCCGTCACCGATCCCGCGTTTTTATCCGAGGCGGTTGCCCGCTTTGGCGAGCATATTGCCGTTGGCGTGGATATCAAGGACGGATGCGTTGCCATCAAGGGCTGGCGCGAGACCTCGGCACTTGAAGCCTTTGATTTCTGCCGCAAGCTCGAATCGCTCGGCGTTAAGACCGTGATCTGCACGGATATCTCCAAGGACGGCGCGATGCAGGGCACGAATCACGCGCTCTACGATGCGATGCGTAAGGAGCTTGGTATGCAGATCATTGCATCCGGCGGTGTCACGGATATCACGGATATCAAGCGGCTCGCCGCTATGAATCTGTACGGTGCGATCATCGGAAAAGCGTACTACACGAAAGCGATCTCCATAAAGGAAGCGATTGAGGTGGCAAAATGATAACGAAGAGAATTATACCCTGCCTTGACGTGAAAAACGGTCGCGTCGTTAAGGGCGTCAATTTTGAAGGGCTCTCGGACGTCAACAGTCCCGTGGCGCTCGGTCGGTATTATAGCGACTGCGGCGCGGATGAGCTTGTCTTTTACGATATCACTGCATCGGCGGAGGGAAGATCTCTCTTCACGGATATTTTGCGTGAGGTGGCGAGCACGATCTTCATTCCTCTCACGGTGGGCGGAGGCATCAATACCGTTGCGGACTTTGACCGCGTTTTGAAATGCGGTGCGGATAAGGTCAGCGTCAATTCGGGCGCGATCCGCAATCCGAATCTGATCTACGAGGCCGCCAAGCTCTACGGCGATCAATGCGTGGTGCTTTCCGTGGATGCCAAGCGCGTGGACGGCGTGTACCGCGTGTACGCCAAGGGTGGCAGAGAAAACACGGGCATGGATGCCCTCGAATGGATCAAGCGCGGCATCTCTCTCGGTGCGGGCGAGATCGTTCTCAATTCCATCGATACGGACGGTGTGAAGCGCGGCTTCGACCTTGAAATGCTTGCCGCCGTTTCCGAGTTTGCCACCGTTCCCGTGATCGCCTCGGGCGGCGCGGGATGCATCGAGGATTTCATCACCCTCTTTAAAACGCTTCCGAACGTGGATGCGGGACTTGCCGCATCGATCTTCCATTTTGGTGAGGTGCAGATCCCCGATTTGAAGGCGCGCCTCAAGGCCGAAGGAATTTCTATCCGACTGTAAAAAGCGAAAATGCAAAGAAAGGTTATCAAAATGCTGAATATTGAAGAACTTAAATTCGATGAAAAGGGCTTGATCCCCGCCATCGTTGTGGATGCCGTAACGAAAAAGGTATTAACGCTTTCTTATATGAACCGCGAAAGCCTGAAGATCACGATGGAGAAAAATCTCACCTGCTTTTACAGCCGCTCGAGAAATGAGCTTTGGCTGAAGGGAGAGACCAGCGGCAATTATCAGCACGTGGTTTCCATCACGGCGGATTGCGATAAGGATGCCCTCGTCGTAATGGTAGAGAAGGACGGCCCCGCCTGCCACACGGGCGCAGAGACCTGCTTTAACGATACCGTCTATGAAAACGAAGCCCTGCACGAGTTTTCTCTTCAAGGCCTCGTGAAGCTGATTGAGGGCAGAAAGATCGAGAAGACCGAAGGGTCGTACACCACCTATCTTTTTGAGAAGGGAATCGATAAGATCCTAAAAAAGGTCGGCGAGGAATGCACCGAGGTGATCATCGCCGCCAAGGCAGACGATAAAAAGGAAACGGTCTACGAGATCGCAGACCTTGCCTACCACACCCTCGTTCTCATGATCCAAATGGGCATCTCCCTCGAGGATATTCACAAAGAACTTGCTTCCCGTCACGTAATAGATAAAAAGGTGAAGCAAGAAAAAATGACCTAAACGTTCAAGACGAGCGTATTTTGGCATAAATTTGCGCTCTCACAGCTTGCCGTACTCCATGCTCGCGCACCGCGGTTGCGGTGGCACTTCGTGCTTTGCTTCGCTGTTGCGAAGCGCTCGCGGAGCAATCTGCGCTCGCATTCCTGCAAGCATGCTTGCAGATATGCTTCGCTTGATTATAGGTGCTCGCTATGAGAATCACAAATTTCTATAAAAGCTTGGTTTTTTCTTGTTTTTTAAATTACCCTGCTTCCTTTATTAAAAATCGCAAAACATCTTGATTTTCCGTTGGATTTGTGGTATACTGAAATTGCTAAACCAACCGAATATTGAAAGGCACCATCATTACAAAAGGGGGGAGTCTACCCTTTTTGCCCTTTTACATACAGAATTTGATAAAAATGCAAATTCCGCTTGTAGAAGGCAAGGTGTCCTTGTTGTATTCAAGTTGGTTTAGCGACTTGGAGTTTGCGTTTTTTGGTGCGTGACTTCGGTCACGCACTTTTTGATTTTTTAGGGAAAGGAGATCCGCTCCGTGAAGCTTCTTTTTAGACAACGGTTTTTCTCGTGGCTTGACAGCTACGATATATATGACGAAGCGGGGAACACCGTGTTCACCGTCAGAGGTGCGCTTTCCTGGGGGCATCTGCTTCGCATTTACGACGGATGCGGCAGAGAGATCGGCTGCTTGAAGGAAAAGATCTTCACCTTCCTTCCGAGATTTGAAATGTACGCCCACGGCAGCTACATAGGCTCGATTCGCAAGGAATTGTCCTTCTTCCGTCCGAAATTCAATATTGACTGTAACGGCTGGCGCGTGGACGGCAATTGGTTTGAATGGGACTATGCCGTGATCAACGCGCTTGGCATGCAGATCGCCGCCGTCTCTAAAGCGATCTGGAATTTTACGGATACCTACGTGATCGACGTTTGCGATCCCGCAGATGCGCTTGCGATTTTGATGCTCGTGCTTGCGATCGATGCGGAAAAATGCTCGCGAAACGCCCATCACACCTAAAGCGTATAGAGGAATAAAAAATGAAAACAAGAAAGAAAAAGAAAAAAATCGTCTGGCAGCAATGCGTGGGCTTTGCTTTCCTTCTGCTGGTGGGTGCGGCCTGCGGCCTTTCGATGGTTCTGTATCTCGAGCAACCGAGCGCCGAGAAGCCTCTGCATGAAGAGATCCTCACGACGGTATCGCTCTTTCTCGGAATGTACGTTGCGTTTTTGTTCCATCTGACCGTTCACGAGGCGGGACACCTGCTCTTCGGGCTGATGACGGGGTATAGGTTTTGCTCCTTCCGCATCGGCTCCTTTATGTGGATCAAGGAAGACGGAAAGCTGAAATTAAAACGCCTCACCATCGCGGGCACGGGCGGGCAATGCCTGATGGCGCCCCCGGATCTGAAGGACGGAAAAATGCCACTCGTTTTGTATAACCTCGGCGGCTCGATCATCAACCTCATTCTATGCGCTTTGTTTTTTGCCGCATATCTTCTGACCCCCGAGATCTTGATTCTTTCTCCGATCCTTTTCATATTCGCGATCATGGGATTTATGACCGCCTTGATGAACGGCATCCCGATGCGTATGGGAACGGTGGATAACGACGGCTATAACGCCTTCGCTCTGTCGAAAAATAAAGAAGCGGTAGAGGCCTTCTGGGTACAGCTGAAAACCGTGGAGCAGAGCGCAAAGGGCATCCGCCTCAAGGATATGCCCGACGAATGGTTTGCATTCCCTTCGGATGCGGCGATGAAGAACAGTATGGTTGCCACGCGCGGCGTTTTTGCCTGCAACCGATTGATGGATGCGGGAAAATATACCGAGGCCGATGCTATGATGGCGCACTTGCTTTCGATCGAAAGCGGCATGGTCGGACTGCACCGCAGTCTTTTGATCTGCGACCGTATGTTTATCGAGCTGATTGGCGAGGATCGAAGTGACGTGATAGAAAAAATGCTCACGAAGGAGCAAAAGCGGTTTATGAAGGCAATGAAGCGTTTTCCCTCCGTGCTTCGCACCGAGTATGCGCTCGCTTTGCTTTTTGAAAAGGATACCGTAAAAGCGGAAAAGGTCAAGGCCGAATTTGAGAAGGTGGCAAGATCTTATCCCTACGTGCACGATTTAGATGCCGAATGGGAGCTTTTGCACCTTGCGGAAAACAAAGCGGCGGAAGCCGTGAAGTCTTTATAAACGGGTAGCCAAAAAAAACTAAACAAAAGCTCGATTTTGGCTCGTATCGGCTGCTGACCGAAAGAAAATGGGGAGGTGTTAGATTGAATCCGGGAATGTACATACCCATCATTGTTATGTGGATCGTCATATTTTGGATGATCTATACGCAAAGACAGTCGCTTATCGTAAAGAAACTCATCGAAAAAAGAAAAAGGGAAGGAAATAAAGAAATGAAAGAGCTTGCAATGAAGTTTTTGGAAAAGGACTGCGTGATCTATTCGTTCAACAATCAGCAGTTTCAGGGCGTGATCAAAGAGGTGACCGATGGCGCCATCCTCATCGAAAAGGATGAAAAGCTTGAGGCGATCAACCTTGACTTTGTTGTCCGCATCCGTGAATATCCGAAAAATAAAAAGGGGAAGAAGGTCTCCGTCGTTTGGGATTAAGCAAAGCGCGAAAAAAGGGGCTGCACGCAAATGAAAAAGGTTGTTTTGTTGCTTTTATCTGCCGCACTCCTCGTTTGCCTTGTCGGTTGCGGCGGCGAAAAATATAATTTTGAGAGCTTTACCGGTGTCGTAACCGAATCCGAGGATCTCGGTCGGCTCGTTTTGTATATCCCAGCGTACGGCGAGGTGGAAATCCCCGAAAGCGAAAATTGCCGCTCCTATTTTGGCGGAGAACCGGCGGAAGAATATCAATTAAAGCAAGGCGATCTTGTCACGGTATGCTTCCGATACGAAAAAAGCTGGGATGAAAACAGCGTTAAGATCATGGAAAGCCACCCCGCAAAATTCGATCGGAAGGCGTATTCGATCGAAGCAAACCGAGAAGGTCTTGCCTTTTATAAGGACGGTACGGGATACGTATTTTCTTTTCCTGCCACCGAGGAAACGGAAGGCGCCGCT
Source organism: Clostridia bacterium (assembly GCA_017504785.1). Lineage (GTDB taxonomy): Bacteria > Bacillota > Clostridia > Oscillospirales > CAG-272 > UBA1740. The sequence continues at coordinate 17,688 of JAFVQL010000078.1, forward strand.
CTCGGCGATACGCTGTATTTCGTTCTGCACGGCGGTGAAAACGGACGCGCATACCAAAAGCTTTATGCGGAGGGAGAGATCACCGCAAGGATAGAAGGAAGCATCCGCGTTTCGCTTCGTATGCACGGAGAGGAAAGCGAGTTCCTTTCAAATTACACGTCCATGACCGTGGGGCGCTCGTGGGAATAAGCGCGCGAAAGCTTCTTCAATAGTGAAAAGAGGTACAAAATGAAAAAATGGATCGCGATATTTTTATCTGCATTATTGCTTTTTTGCCTTGTTGGTTGTAATGGGGCAGGGGATCTCGTATTGGATGAGGTAAAGACTTATGAGATCACAGAGGAGATCCAAGCCCTGGATATTCGCATCGACGGCGCCGATGTGAATATTTTGCAAGGCGAAAAATTTTGTGTCGAAAGCAACCTCAAAAAGCTTGAGGTGAGCGAGAGAGACGGATGCCTTTCAGTAAAGGATCTGTCAAGAAGAAACGGTTTCGGTTTTGGAGATCATTCCCTTAAAGACGCCGTTTTGACAATTATTCTTCCCAAAAACGCATCTTTTGAAAGAATTTATTTTTTTGCAGGCGCAGGTAAGCTTGCGATAGATGCTCTGTCTGCCGAAACGGTAGATCTTGAGCTTGGCGCAGGCAACGTTACGATCGGGGCACTGACCGTGACGAGGGAAATCGATATCGAAGGCGGCGCGGGCCGCATCGAGATTTTGGACGGCGCACTCCACGATCTTGACCTTGAAATGGGCGTTGGAGAGCTGAAGCTCGCTGCCGCTCTTTTGGGAGATTGCGATCTGGAGCTTGGCGTCGGATCGTCGGAGATCACCTTGATCGGAAGCATGGCGGACTATACCTTGGATATCGAAAAGGGGCTCGGCGCGATCACGGTGGACGGTAAGACCGTCACCGATTTCGGCAGCAGCGGCAGCGGTGCTTCGCACGTTGAGATCAGCGGCGGTGTCGGCGCGATCTGCGTGAATTTCAAGGAGGTGGAATAATGCATTGTCCCTATTGCGAAGGTGAAATGGAGAAGGGCTTGATTCAAAGCCCGCATGAGATCAGCTGGATAAAGGGCGAAAAGCGCAAGATGCTCGGCAGAGCCCGCTTTCATAAGGATTGTGTCGTGCTTTCGGAGCTTTCGTTTATGAAAGGCTCTGCTTGTGTTGCCTATCATTGCCCAACTTGTCAAAAGATCGTCATCGATTATATAGATGGTAAAAACGATTTGAACGCAAAAAATGCCGATTGAGGCGGCGAGCGGTCGATCGAAAGAAAAGAGTAAGAAAAATTGAAACGTCGCTTAAAGAAAATACTTGCCTTTTTCGCCAATCCCCGACTGCTTCTGTGCTTAGGATTGGCTTGGATCATCACGAACGGTTGGTCCTATATCCTGCTCGGCCTTGGCGTGCTTTTGGACGTTGCTTGGATGAGGGCTGTCGCGAGCGCGTATCTTGCGTTTTTGTGGATCCCCCTAACGCCCGAGAAGATACTTACCGTTATGATAGCGATCTTTCTTCTGCGGTGCTTTTTCCCAAAGGACGAAAAAACGCTCGGGATCTTAAGAGATATGTTCGGCAAGATAAAAGCCAAGGCGAAGAAAACAAAAAAAGAAACAGAACAAAAACAAAACGATAAAACGGAGTAAAAAAATGGTACTGGAGCTAAAAAACATTGAAAAGTCCTTCGGTGAAAAGCGCGTCCTGACGGGCGTTAGCTTCAAGGCCGAGGGCGGCAAGGCGTTCGGTCTGCTCGGCAGAAACGGCGCGGGAAAAACCACGTCCATTCGCATTCTTATGAATGTGTTTGGTGCGGATGCGGGCGAGGTATTGCTTGACGGAAAGCCCATCGACTATGAAAAGGTCGGCTTCGGCTATCTGCCCGAGGAACGCGGACTCTATCCGAAAAAGCGCGTGATCGATCAGCTTGTGTATTTTGCCGAGCTGAAGGGAATGGAGCATAAGGCGGCGATCGAGGCCGTGGATTATTGGCTCGCAAGACTCGGCATGAGCGAATACCGTAACAAGAAGCTTGATACGCTTTCCAAGGGCAATCAGCAGAAGATCCAGCTCGTGACCGCACTTTCGCACGATCCCGAGATCGTGATCCTTGACGAGCCGTTTTCGGGGCTCGACCCCGTGAACGCGATGCTTCTCAAGGACGTCGTGCGCGAGGAAATCGGAAAGGGAAAGATCGTTCTTTTCTCCAGCCATCAGATGAGCTATATTGAGGAATTTTGCGACAGCATCGCGATCATACATAAAGGAGAGGTCGTTTTGCACGGCGATCTGAAGGACATAAAGTACAGCTATTCGCGCGATAAGCTCGTGATCGCAAGCCCCGAGGCAGACCGCATCCGTGCGGATTTCGGCGCGGCGGCAACTAAGACACAGGACGGAGCGGTGCTTTTGCGCCTTTCGGATCCTGCCGAGAAGCAGTCGGTGATGCGCCGTCTTGCGGAAAATTATGAGATCGACGGCATGAAGGTCTTTGAGCCGTCCTTAAATGATATTTTTGTGGAATATGCAAGTGAGGAGGGAGCAGAGAAATGAAGCAGTTCGGAAAAATCTTTAAATTTGAATTTCTCGGTTATCTTCGTAACAAGATCTTCGTGGGTATCACGGTGTTTTTCGTCATTGCCATCGCGGTCGGTATGTTCATCCCCAACATGATCGCGGCGTTTTCCTCGGATGCGCCCGATGTGGGAGGAGAGGGCGAGCCGCTACCGATGATGCTGATCGCTTCGGAGCAGGATGGACTTGCCGAGGGGATCGCTGCGTATTTTGCCGCCGCCTTTACCGATTATGAGGTGAAGGCCACGGGCGAGGCCGCCGATGCGGTCAAGGATAAGGTTGAGAGCGGAGAGGCTGCGTGTGCCTTCGTTTTTGACTCGCTTTCCTCTTTTACGTATTATGTGGAAAACCTCTCTATGTACGATATGAATACCGAGATCGCGGCGGCAACGCTGAAAACGGCATTGCAGATCGATATGCTTGGAAAACTCGGCCTTTCGCCCGAGCAGGCGTCCGCCGTGCTTTCCGCCGCCGTGGAGAGCCGTACGGAGGCACTTGGCAAAAATCAGATGGATAATTTCTTCTACACCTACATTATGATCTTTGCGCTTTATATGGTGATCCTGCTGTATGGACAGATGGTCGCCACCAACGTGGCAAACGAGAAGAGCTCCCGTGCCATGGAGGTGCTCGTTACGAGCGCAAAGCCCACGGCGATGATGTTCGGAAAGGTGCTTGCCTCCTGCTTTGCGGGCTTTGCACAGCTGGTTTTGATCTTCGGCTCTGCCATCGTTTTTTATAACCTCAATCGCGAGAATCTCGACAACCCGATCATATCCTCCATCTTCGATATTCCGATCGGTCTGTTTGCCTATATGATTGCATTCTTCATCCTCGGATTTTTGATCTACGCCTTCCTCTTTGGCGCGATCGGCTCCACGGCATCGAAGCTGGAGGATATCAATACCTCGGTCATGCCGATCACCTTCCTTTTCGTCATTGGCTTCATGGTGGTTATGTTCTCCATGGCAGGCGGCTCGGTCGATAATGCGGCCATGAAGATCTGCTCCTTCGTGCCGTTCACCTCGCCGATGGCAATGTTCACGCGCATTGCCATGAGCACCGTGCCTTGGTACGAGATCGCGATCTCGATCGGGCTTCTTGCGGGCTCAGTGATCGGTATCGGCGTGCTCTCCGCGCGCATCTACCGCGTCGGCGTGCTTCTTTACGGCACCCCCCCGAAGCTGACGAAGATCCTCGCGACCGTTTTCGCGAAGCAGAAAAAATAAATCCTTGGCAAAAAGCAAGGTGGCGGCACGGAAAAAGTGCCGCTGCCTTTTTTCTTTTCCCGCAATAAAAATATTCCCGCCTGCCTTTTTCCCCTTTATCTCTTGACTTTTATTTCTACTTAATTTATAATAGTAAAAGATAAGCATGTTTTCAAAAGAAAGGACGAAACAATGGAAAGAACCTATATCAAGGACGTTGCCCCCGGCGTGTGCCGTGTCAGCGGCTTCGTTGAAAATTTCCGCAATAAGAAAACGATGGCGTTCATCGTTGTCAAGGATATTACAGGAAAGCTGCAGGTAACGGTGGAGAAGGAAAAGCACCCCGAGATGATCGATATGCTCGATAAGCTCACCCCCCAGTCGGTCGTTACCTTCGAGGGCGAGGTGGTTCTCAGCGAGTACGTAAAGATGGGCGGCAAGGAGATGTATCCTTCCGTGATGAAGATCGAGTCGCTGGCAGAGGCCATTCCGATCAAGGATGATTCCGAGATCGACGTAAAGATGGACTATCGCTGGATCGACCTTCGCCGTGACGTCAATCACCTGATGCTGAAGCTGCAGACGACATTGACTGCCGCAATGCGCGAATTTTTGGTCGAGCGCAACTTCATCGAGATCCATACCCCCAAGCTCATCGGTGCGGCAAGTGAGTCCGGCTCCGACGTTTTTGAGGTAAAGTATTTTGATACCAAGGCGTACCTTGCACAGTCGCCCCAGTTCTATAAGCAGATGGCAATGGCGGCAGGCGTGGAGCGCATCTTTGAGACCGGTCCCGTATTCCGCGCAGAGAAGTCTTACACCAATAAGCATGCCACCGAGTTCACCGGCTTCGATCTTGAGTTCTCCTATATCGATAGCTTTGAGGACGTTATGAAGATGGAGGAGGAGCTTCTTGCCTATGCGCTTGCAAAGGTCAAGGAGGCGCACGGAGAGGAGATCGAGGCGACGTTCGGTACGCCCGTTGTCGTTCCCTCGCTTCCGTTCCCCAGAATGAAGCTTTGCGACGTTTATAAGGAGCTTGAGCAGCGTTACGGATACACGGTCCCCGACGAGCTGAAGGGTGACCTGACCACCGATGCCGAGCGTCTGACGAAGAAGCTCTGCGAGGAGAAGTACGGTCACGAGTTCCTTTTCATCACCGATTACGATGCAAAGGAAAGAGCCTTCTATCACATGAGAGACGAGAATGGCGTTCCCCAGGGATACGACCTGATCTGGCGTGGCGTGGAGATCACCACGGGCGCGCAGAGAGAGCATCGCCATGACGTGCTTTTGAAGCAGGCAGAGGAGAAGGGCCTTGCGAAGGACGTAGAGTTCTATCTTCGGTTCTTCAAGTACGGATGCCCGCCGCACGGTGGCTTCGGTATCGGTATTGACAGACTGACCATGCTCTTCCTCGGCCTTTCCATCAAGGAGGTTCAGTTCCTCTTCCGCGGACCGAACCGTTTGACTCCGTAATTTTAAAAAATTAAAAATAAAACCCGAAAGGAAATAAAAAAAATGAAAATTGCTTTGATCAATGAAAACAGCCAGGCGGCGAAAAACGCCCTGATCTGTGACACTCTTAAAAAGGTAGTCGAGCCCCTTGGTCACGAGGTGTTCAACTACGGTATGTATTCCGCAGAGGATAAGGAGCAGCTGACCTATGTGCAGATCGGCATTCTCTCCGCCGTTCTTCTGAACTCCGGCGCATGTGACCTCGTTATCACGGGTTGCGGCACGGGTGAGGGCGCAATGCTCGCCTGCAACTCCTTCCCCGGCGTTCTTTGCGGCCACGTTGTAGATCCCACCGATGCATATCAGTTTACCCAGGTAAACAACGGTAACGCGATCGCAATGCCCTTTGCAAAGGGCTGGGGCTGGGGCTGCGAGCTGAACCTTCAGTACGTATTCGAGAAGCTCTTCGTTTCCGAGTGGGGCCTTGGCTATCCCAGAGAAAGAGCCGTTCCCGAGCAGAGAAATAAGAAGATCCTCGACGAGGTGAAGAAGGTAACGCACACCGATATCTGCTACATTCTTGAGAATCTTGACCGCGAGCTCGTTCTCGGCGCGCTTGGCACCAAGAACTTCAAGGAGCTGTTCTTTGCGAACTGCAAGTGCGAAAGAATCGCAGAGTGCGTAAAGAAGATCCTCGCATAAAAACGATTGCCGAGCTGAAGCGCTTTTGTTTTGGCTCGGCATTTTAAAACCTGTTTTTGTCAATAATTGTTGTCAAAAGTGAACTGTTTTATTAAAAAAACAAGAAAGTGAGAGATCAGAAATGAATTTTTTGCGTTTTCTTGAATCGATCAGAACGCCGTTTCTCGATTGGTTCTTTTCCTTGATCACCGAGATCGGCGGCGAGACGGTGCTCTTGGTTCTTGGCTTTGCCTTCTTTTGGTGCATCGATAAAAAGCAAGGGTATTTCACGCTCCTTTGCGGCCTTTTCGGCACGGTGGTGAACCAAGGACTGAAGCTTATGTGTAAGGTGCCGCGCCCATGGGTGCTCGATGAGAATTTCACGATCGTGGAAAGTGCGCGCGAGGCGGCGACGGGGTATTCCTTTCCCTCGGGACATACGCAGAACGTCGCAGGCACCTTCGGCAGCCTTGCCGTCGGTCAGCGCAAGCATAAATGGGTGGTGATCGCCTCAGCCGCGATCATCGTGTTGGTTGCATTCTCCCGTATGTACCTCGGCGTGCATACGCCGGCGGACGTGCTGACGTCTCTTGCTCTGGCACTCGGATTGATCCTTCTTCTGCGCCCCGTATTCGCGTCGGATGAGAATTTTCGCCGCTATATGCCCTACGTCGTGGTGGTCGGATGCGCTTTGACGGTGGCGCTCCTTCTTTACGTGTTCCTTCTGCCTGCCGAGGGAGTGGATGCCTTAAACCTTTCCAGCGCGAAAAAGAATGCTTGCACTCTCTTCGGCGCTGTGCTCGGTCTTGTTGCCGTATTCTTCCTTGAAAAGCTTCTCGGAGATTTCGATACCCGTGCCGTTTGGTACGTGCAGGTGATCAAGCTGGTCGGCGGCTTTGCCGTCGTGCTTCTTATCAAGGAGCTGCTTCGCGCACCGCTCAATTTCATCTGCTTCGGTAACGAATACGTCGGCCGTTCGCTCCGATATTTTCTGATGGTGGTTTTCGCGGGCGGCGTCTGGCCCATGACCTTTAAGCACCTCTCAAAGATCCGCATTGCCGCTTTGGACCGTATCGGCAAGCGTGCAGACGGTGGCGAAAAATAAGTCTTTTTCCGAAAAATATTTGGCGAAGATATCCGAAAGGGCGGGTATCTTCGCCCTTTTTTTATGTAGTTTATAAAAATATTTTCAAAAGTCTTTACTTTTATATTTTTTTGTGATAAAATATATACACTCCATAATAGGGGAATTTTTGGGTTCTACCGAGGAAATAAGACTATGAAATGTCCGGCGTGTGGTCAGCGAGAATCGCGTGTATTGGATTCGCGTCCCGTGGAAGAGGATTCCAGCATCAAGCGCAGAAGAGAATGCGCCGCTTGCGGAAGAAGATTTACTACCTACGAAGTGGTGGACACTGTGCCGATCGCGGTTGTCAAGCGAAGCGGCGTCCATGAATTTTTTGATAAGCACAAGTTGAAGCTCGGTATCGAGCGGGCATGCCAGAAGCGCCCCGTGGATGCAGACGAGATCGCAAATGAGATCGAGGCAGATCTGCAGAATGCTATCGTGACGGAGATATCCTCGAAAGATATCGGCGAGATGGTGCTCACAAGGCTTAGGGAACGTGACATCGTATCCTATATTCGCTTTGCCTCGGTGTATCGCGAATTCAGGGATATTGATTCCTTCATGGAAGAGATTCGCCGTCTGAATAAAAAGAGCAAAAAAGAGAAGTGAGACAAGGGCTATGATGAAGAGCATGACCGCCTTTGGCCGCGCCGTGGCCGAGGGGGAAGAAAGAAACGTGACCGTGGAGCTGAAGAGCGTGAATTCGCGCTTCTTCGATGCGAGCGTCAAGCTCCCCCGTGCGTACCTCTTCCTTGAGGAAAAGATCAAGGGGCACGTGCAGAAAAACGGTGTTCTCCGCGGTAAAGTGGATATCTTTATCAGCGTCGAGGAAAAGCGCAGGGAAGAGGGGGCCGCCGTTTTGGACGAGGCGTTTTTGTCCTCGTACCTTGCCTGTCTTTACCGATTGAGAGACGAATATAAGCTGCGTGACGATATCACGGTGATGAGCGTTGCAAGGCAGTCGGATATCTTCCGCCGCGAGCGCGGCGCAGAGGATCTCGAGAAGGCGTGGGAGTGGCTTTGCCCCATTCTGGACGAGGCACTTGTCGGATTCGTGGAAATGCGTAGCCGCGAGGGCGAACGCATTGCGAAGGATATCCTCTCCAAGCTCGAGGGCGTGAGAGCGATCGTTTCCGAGATCGAAGAAATCTCCAAAAGCGATACCGTCGGCTACCGTGATAAGCTGGAAAGCCGCATCCGCCAGATCCTCACAGAGGCAGAGGTCGCGGTGGATGAAAACCGCCTTCTCACGGAGTGTGCCATCTGGGCGGATAAGATCGCGATCGACGAGGAGCTGGTTCGCCTGCGCTCGCACTTTGATGCGTTCGTGCAGATCGTGAATGCGCCCGAACCGTCGGGCAGAAAGCTCGATTTCCTTATGCAGGAAATGAACCGAGAGACCAATACCATCGGCTCAAAGGCGAATAACGCGCAGATTGCCCGTCTGGTCGTAAGCATCAAGGGCGAGCTTGAAAAAATGCGCGAGCAGATTCAGAACATCGAATAACGGAGGGCGTATGAAATTTATCAACGTAGGCTTTGGAAACATGGTGTCCGCCGCGCGCATCGTTGCGATCGCAAGCCCGGACAGTGCGCCGATCAAGCGCCTGATCTCGGATGCCAAGGACGATAACCGTATCATTGACGTATCCTGCGGACGCCGCACCCGCGCGATCATCATCACGGATTCCGAGCACGTGATCCTCTCTGCAATTGCGGCAGAAACGATAACCAACCGACTTTCGATCGACGATACGGAAGCGGATCCCGAAGAAGAATAAAACGAAACGGAGATATAGAATTATGATGTACCCCACGATTGATGAACTTACCAAGGGCAAGTTCAACCGCTACGAGCTTGTAGTCGGCGTTGCCAAGTGTGCCCGCATCGTTACGGATGAATACGTAGAGATGCGTAACAAGGCGCAGAAGAGAATCGACAACAGGGAGACCGATAAGTCGCTCTTCTCTCAGATCGATCCCGAATACAGAGATCAGAAGGCCGTTCGCATTGCGATCAGCAAGATGGTCGAGGGACGCTTTGAGATGGCGCGCGAGGAGGAATAAAAAATTTTGAAGGGGGAGAGATCGCGATGTTTGCAAGGGTATATATCCTGGATGCGCCGTACGCTATCGATCGCCCCTTTGATTATTTGATCCCCGAAGCGCTTTCGGGCAGAGTGCACCGCGGCTCGCTTGTCACCGTGCCGTTCGGCGCGCAGAACAAGCTGCGTCGCGCCGCCTGCTCCGAGCTTCTTTGCGAAAGTAAAAATATCAAGGTAAAGCCCGTGCATGCGGTTTTGGACGACCGCTTTTCTCTCTCGGAGGAAATGCTCGGGCTATGCCTGTTTTTGAAGGAATATACGCTTTGTACCTTCGGTGAGGCCGTTCGTACCGTCTTGCCGCCCGGCGCGCTCTCCGAGGTGCCGAACATCCGCGTGCGAAGGCTTTACCGTCTTGCAAAAACGAGAGAAGAGATCCTCGCGCTCCTTTCGGGCAAGGGGCTTCGCTCCGAGGGGCAGAAAACGGTGCTTCGCTATCTTCTCGATATCGAGGAGGCCGACAGCAATCTTTTGAGAGAGCAGCCGGGTGTCACGGCGGCGCAGATCGCGGCGCTCGTGGAGAAGGGCTTGATCGTGTACGCAGAGGAGGAGGACTACCGCAATCCTTACGCGCGCTTCGGTGAGGCGGGTGCGCGCACGCCGATTCACTTAAGTGAGGCACAAGGCCGCGCCTATGATACGATCGAAGCGCTTCTTCTAAAGGACGAAGCCAAGGCGGCGTTGCTTTACGGTATTACGGGAAGCGGAAAAACGCAGGTGATCATGAAAGCCATCGATCGCACGATGGAAGAGGGAAAGGGTGTCATCATGCTCGTTCCCGAGATCGCCCTGACCCCGCAGACCGTGCATATCTTCTGCACGCGCTACGGCGGTCGCGTTGCGGTGATCCATTCCTCGCTCTCGCAGGGAGAGCGTTTGGATGCCTTCCATCGCATCCGTGACGGAAAGGTGGATCTCGTGATCGGCACGCGCTCCGCGATCTTCGCGCCGCTGAAAAATCTCGGCATGATCGTCATTGACGAGGAGCACGAGCATACCTATAAATCCGAAAGCGATCCCAAATACCATGCAAGGGACGTTGCGGCGTACCGTTGCGGCCAAAGCCGCGCCCTGATGCTTTTGGCATCCGCCACGCCCTCGCTCGAAAGCTTTTATAAAGCCAAAAACGGAAAATATACCCTCGTTCCTCTGCGAGAGCGCTTTGGCGGCGCCAAGCTGCCGACGGCGGTGATCGTGGATATGCGCGAGGAATTAAGACTCGGAAACACCTCGCCGATCAGCGACCGACTTTTGACAGCATTAAAAACGGTATACGACAGAGAGCAGCAGGCGATCCTCTTTTTGAACCGCCGCGGCTATCACAGTCAGATCAGCTGTAAAAAATGCGGTGACGTGATCTCTTGCCCGCGCTGCTCCGTATCGCTGACGCATCATGCGGGGCGCGGCGCAAATAAGCTTTTATGCCACCTTTGCGGGCACACCGAGCCGCCACCTAAAGTCTGTCCGTCCTGCGGGAGCGAGGAGCTTTCCTTTCTCGGGTACGGAACACAGCGCGTAGAGGGCGATCTTTCCAAATTTTTGCCCGATATGCCGCTCATGCGTATGGATGCGGACACGACGGGGCAAAAGCTTGCCTACGACCGTATGTTAGAGGATTTCCGCGCAGGAAAGGCGGATATTCTTCTTGGCACGCAAATGGTAACCAAGGGACATGATTTTCCGCGCGTCACGCTCGTGGGCGTGGTGCTGGCGGATACCTCGCTCTACGTCAGCGACTTCCGCGCTTCGGAGCGGACCTTTTCGCTTCTCACGCAGGTGATCGGCCGCGCGGGTCGCGCAGGCGAGGAGGGGATCGCCGTGATACAGACCTTCAGTCCGTCGCATGAAATTATCCGCTTGGCTTGCCGCCAGGATTACGATCGATTCTACGAGGGCGAGATCGCGATTAGAAAAGAGCTTTCCTATCCGCCCTTCTGCGATATGGTGCAGCTCACGCTGATGGGAGAGGACGAGCCCGCGCTTTTGCGCTCGGCGGCAGAGCTGACCGACAGCATCGGCAAAAAGCTCGGCGGCGCGTATTCCGACCTGCCGATGACGGTGTTCGGGCCGTTTGAAGCGCAGGTGTATAAGGTGAACGAGCGGTATAGACTCCGTATGGTCGTCAAATGCCGCTTGAACGTCCGTACCCGCAATTTTTTCAGAGATCTTCTCGCAGAGTATTCGCAGAAGCGAGAGGCTGCGCTTTCGATCGATTTGAACCCGTTGAGCATATAAAACCAAATTTGTAAATAATTGTTTTCATATAGGAGAAAAACATGGCAGTATTGAAAATTGTTGAGGTCGGCGATCCGCTTCTTCGCAAGGTCAGCCGCCCCGTAGAAGAGATCACGCCGCGCGTGCTTACCCTGCTTGACGATATGGTGGAAACCATGCACAAGCATGACGGTTGCGGTCTTGCGGCCGTGCAGGTCGGCGTGCTTCGCCGCATCGTCGTGATCGAAACCGTCCCCGGAGAGATCCACGAGCTGATCAATCCGCGGATCGTTGCGTACGCGGGCCATCAGGAGGAGGCAGAGGGCTGCCTCTCCATTCCCGGAAAGGCAGGCATCACGAGCCGTCCTGCCGCCGTTACCGTCCGTGCGCTGAACCGCAAGGGCGAGGAGGTAGAGCTGACGGGCACGGAGCTTTTGGCAAGAGCCATCTGCCATGAGTGCGACCATCTCGACGGTAAGCTCTTCACCGACGTGCAGATCCGTTCCTTGGACGAAGAGGACTAAAAATGAGAATTGTTTTTATGGGTACGCCCGAGATCGCGGCGACCTGTCTTAACGCATTGGTCGAGGGCGGGCACGAGATCGCCGCCGTCGTCACGGGCGAGGATAAGCCGCGCGGCCGAAAAATGGTGATGACGCCCACGGCGGTGAAGGCGTACGCCTTGGAGCGCGGCATTCCCGCCTATACGCCCAAGACTTTGAGAGACGAAGCCTTCGCTGCGCTTCTTGCTTCGCTTGCGCCCGAGGTGATCGTCGTCGTTGCCTACGGAAAGATCTTGCCCGAGGCGGTGCTTCGCTTCCCGAAATACGGCTGTATCAACGTGCACGTATCTCTGCTTCCCAAATATCGCGGTGCCGCCCCGATGCAGCGCGCGGTTATGGGGGGAGAGCGGGAAACGGGTGTCACCCTGATGCAGATGGACGTGGGGCTTGATACGGGCGATATTCTGATGCAGACTGCCTTTCCCATCGGAGAGGAGGATACCTTTGAGACCGTGCACGATACCTCGGCACGGCTCGGCGGAGAAATGCTCTGCGCCCTTCTTCCAAAGCTAGAGCGCGGCGAGATCACCCCCGTAAAGCAGGACGATGCGCTTGCCACCTACGCCGCAAAAATTGAAAAATCCGACTGTCATATAGACTTCCAAAAGACCGCCGCGGAGTTAAATCATATGATCCGCGGTGTCAACCCCATTCCCATGGCCTTTTGCTTGCAGGGAGAAAGAATGCTGAAGATCGTTCGCGCCGTACCCGTAGAGGGGAAGGGCAATGCGGGCGAGGTGATCGCGCTTTCCGAAGCGGGAGACGGAAGCATCACGGTCGCCTGCGGCACGGGTGCGCTCGCGATCACGCACCTGATCCCCGAGGGAAAAGGAAGAATGACGGCGGCGGACTATATCCGCGGTCGTAAAATCCAAAAAGGAGATCTCCTTTCTTAAATGGCGGAGGATCTTTTTATGAACACAAGAGAAATCGCAGTCAAGCTTCTTCGTTCCTACGAGAAAAACGACTCTTATGTAAACCTTTCTTTGAATAATCCGCTCGTTTCTTCGCTTTCCGATGAAGATCGCGCGTTCGTAACGGCGCTTCTTTGCACCACAGTGGAAAGAAGGATCACCTTGGATTATTATATCTCTGCGCTTGCAAAGCGCCCCGTAACGGAGATGTCTCCCAAGGCGCTTGCGCTTTTGCGCGTGGGGCTTTGCCAGCTCCTTTATATGGAAATTCCCGCCTATGCCGCGATCAGCGAAACGGTCGCCTTGGCAAAGGGCGCGGGGGAGCGCGGCTTCGTCAACGGTATTCTGCGTGCGGCAGAAAGGCAGAGGGCTTCGCTTCCTTTGCCGCCGCGCGAAAAGAACCTCGCAAGATTTTTCTCGGTGGCATACAGCGTGCCACTCCCACTTGCAAAATACGTGCTTTCGCTTCTCGGAGAAGATGGGGCAGAGGCGCTTCTTCGTGCCTTTCTTTCGCATCCGCCCCTGACGCTCGCGGTCAACACCCTTCGCATCACGCGAGAGGATTACTTAAAGCTTCTCGAAAAGCAGAATATTGCCGCCGAGAAGACCGTATATTCGCCCTATGGCGTTCGTGTTTTGTCATCCGTTCCCGTAACGAAGCTTCCGGGTTTTTCGGAGGGCTTGTTTTTCGTGCAGGACGAGGCCAGCCAGCTTTCCTCGCTTGCCCTTGCCCCGAAAGAGGGCGCGCGCGTCATCGACGTATGTGCCGCCCCCGGCGGCAAAAGCATGCTTGCGGGCGTGCAGATGCAAAACGAGGGCGAGATCCTTTCCCTCGATCTTCACGCATCGAAGCTCCCCTTGATCCGCGAGAGTGCCGCGCGCCTCGGGCTTTCGCTATTGCGCGCGGATATGCAGGATGCCACAGCGGCAAGGGCAGAATATGCGGGGGCCTTCACCCACGTGATGTGCGACGTGCCCTGCTCGGGCCTCGGCGTGCTCTGGAAGAAGCCGGACCTTCGCTACCGTGCGTTGGAGGGCAGAGATGCGCTCCCCGCCCTGCAAGCGAAAATTTTGAGCGAGAGCGCGCGTTATCTTGCGCCGGGCGGAACCCTCATCTACTCCACCTGCACGCTCCGCACGGAGGAAAATACCGCCGTCGTGCGTGATTTTTTAAGCACCCATCCCGATTTTTCTTTGGTTCCCTTTGCCTTCGGCGATCTTCGCGCCGATGAGGGAATGCTGACCACATATCCGCACCTGCACGGCATGGACGGCTTCTTTATAGCGAAGCTTTGCCGCCGTGCGGAGAAGTAAAGGACGGTTTTATGATCGATTTGTATTCTATGACCGAGGAGGAGCTTGTCAAATTGATGGACGAGCTCGGAGAGCCGCGCTTTCGCGCAAAGCAGGTGTTTTCCTGGCTTTCGAGCGGAACGCCGATCGGGGAAATGACCAATCTTTCCAAGGCTCTTAGGCAAAAGCTATCCGAGCTTTCCGTGGATACGCTTCCCAAGGTTGAAAAAAAGCTCGTGTCGAAGATCGACGGCACGGTCAAGTATCTTTTTGCGCTCCATGACGGAGAGTGCGTAGAGAGCGTTCTGATGCGCTATAAGCATGGCAATACGCTTTGCATCTCCAGTCAGGTCGGCTGTCGCATGGGCTGCCGCTTTTGCGCGTCTACGATCGGCGGGCGCGTGCGCGACCTTTTTCCCTCGGAGCTTTTGGGGCAGGTGATCGCCGCCGAAAAGGATAGCGGCGAGCGCATATCCAATATCGTCATGATGGGCATCGGAGAGCCGCTTGATAACTACGATAACGTCATTCGTTTTCTCCGCCTCGTCAACGATAAGGAAGGCCTCAATATCGGATACCGCCATATATCGCTTTCCACCTGCGGTGTCGTTCCGGGCATTCTCCGCCTCGCAGAGGAGGCCTTGCCCATCACGCTTTCGATCTCGCTTCATGCATCGGACGATGAAACGAGAAGCGCGCTTATGCCTGTGAACAATAAATGGAAGATCGCAGAGCTTCTTTCCGCGTGCGTGGATTATTACAAGAAAACGCGCCGCCGCATCTCGTTTGAATACACCCTGATCGCAGGGAAGAACGATACCGAGGAGGGCGCAAGAGCGCTTGCCACTCTGCTGAAAAATGCCTTTCGCGGCACGGATGCACCCCTGCACGTCAACCTCATTCGCGTCAATGCCGTGGAGGAAACGGGAATGCGCCAGGGAAGCATAGAGGGAGCAAACCGCTTTGCCGAGATCCTCAATTCGCTCGGCGTGGTGGCAACGGTGCGCCGCCGCCTCGGCAGTGACGTAAACGCTGCCTGCGGCCAGCTGCGCCGCGCCTCGGGAGGAAATAAAAATGAGAATTGAAAAGCAGGGCAAGGTCGTAAAGGGGCTTGGCGGCCTCTTTGAGACCCGCGTGATCGAAGCGAGCGGCGAGGTGCGCCGCTACGCCTGCCGCGCCAAGGGCTCGCTGCACCGCGGCGATGCCAAGGTGCTCGTCGGGGATAACGCGGTTCTCTCGATCGATGAATCAATGCCGGACGATATCGTTCTCTCGGGGATCGCGGAGCGCAAAAACGCGCTGATCCGCCCGCCGATGGCAAACCTCGATATTCTTTGCATGGTGGTTGCCTCGGCGAAGCCTGCGCCCGTCCTTGAAACCGTGGATAAGCTTCTTTCGATCGCGGAGCATCACAGGATCGAGCCGGTTCTTATTTTCACGAAAACCGATATTGATAAGGAAAATGCCGAAAGGCTCTCGGCGCTCTATAAGGGGGCGGGCTTTACCGTGTTTGCGGTGTCCTCGCATCTTGGCGAGGGCGTGGACGAGGTGAGAGAATATCTCATATCCAATTTGAAAAACGGAAAGACCGCCGCGTTTGCGGGAGCATCCGGCGTGGGAAAATCCACGCTTGTGAACCGCATTTTCCCATCTCTTCAGCTGGCAACGGCGGAAATATCCGAGAAGATCGAGCGCGGAAGGCACACTACGCGCCACGTGGAGCTTTTCGAGATCGGAGAGGGAGAGAGCGCGGGCTTTCTTGCCGATACGCCGGGCTTTTCGCTTCTCGATTTCGAGCGATTTGATTTCTTCGGCCTTTCGGATCTTTTGTCCACCTTTCGTGATTTTGTGCCCCACCTCGGCGCTTGCCGCTATTCGGACTGCGCGCATATCGGGGAAGGCCCTGCCGAATGTGCGATCGCCCGCGCCGCCGAGGAAGGAAAGCTTGCGCCCTCGCGCCTCGCATCCTATCGCTCTATCTACCGCGTTTTAAAAAGCAAAAACGAATATAAATAAAATATAAATAAAAGGAGAAAACGAAATGAAAAAGATCATTGCATTGATTCTCGCCCTTGCGCTCACCTGCGGCTGTATGCTCGCCCTCGCCTCTTGCGGTGGCGATACGCTGGAGGGCACGTATAGCGGCGGCTTCATCCCCGCCTTTGAAGAGGATACCCTGACGGTAAAGATCAACAAGGATAAGACCGTGGAATACACCTTGGTGCTCGCAGACGGAAGCGAAACCAAGACCGCCACGGGCGCGTATACCTTGGAGATGGAAGAGGACCACGGACACGAGCTCATTAAGTTTACGGTTGCGGAGAATTCCGATCCCCTGCTTTTGGTCTTAAATAATGCAGAGTACACCTATTCTCTCACGAAGGTAGACGGAAAGAAAACGCTCACCCTTCAAGGCCATGGCAACGCTTCTCTCAACCTCTCGCTTACCGCAGTAAAATAAATCTCCCGTTCTCTGCACAGTGAGCCTTTCGCGCGGCATTCCAATCGGTATGCCGCGTTAAATTCGCTTTTAAAATTTTAGACTCAAACTAAAGTTTTCAGTTTGTTCATAAATTTCTTATGCATTGTTCCCAAACAGGTATTGACATTTTTTTTGCTTTTTGGCATAATGTATATAGAGTAAAAACTCAAAAAACATTTTAAGGAGATCAGAAAAATGAAAAAGTTTTTAAGTCTCGCGCTCGCACTTGTGCTTCTTTGCGGTTGCATGTTCACGCTTGCATCCTGCGGCGGCGGTCTTTCCGGTAAGTACACCGATAAGTTGACCGGCCTTACCTCTTATGAGTTCAAGGGAAATAAATTCACTTGCACCGTAGGCGCAGGTAACTTTACCTACACCGCATCCGGCACCTACGAGATCACCGAGGACGGCGATCAGTCTTTCATCACCTTCACCTATACCGACGGTGACGAGGATGCCAAGAAAGAGGGCGGCGTGAAGCTCGCACTTTCCAAGGGTACCGTGGATGGCAAGGATTATATCGAGTTTGGTAAGGTTTTGCCCGTTAAGTATATAAAGCAGTAATCGTTTATAATTAAAAAGCCCGACGAGTCGAGAGGCTCGTCGGGCTTTTTCTGCGCGCCCCGTTAAGGCTTCAGCGTCGGGGAATGACGCTGTTCCTCGTTCGAGATCTTTTCGCAGGCGGTCCGAAGCATTTTTTCGTATCTGCCGTTCAAGTATCGAAGAAATAACAGTATAACCATATCAGACAATATAAAGCACACAAGAATTGCGGCCGAAAAATGCAATCGGACACAATCCTTGTGCGCTTATATTTTCACCCAAGCCCCGAAGGACTTGGGTGGACTTTAAAACAGAAATTTAGTCAACGTTCTTTACGAAATCCTCTGCACCGTTAAGGGTGTAAGATCCGGTAGGAAGAACGGGCTGTGCGGAATCATTGTCCCAATCGCTGCCAGAAACAACGACCTCATAACCGAAGGCATTGGTGGCGCCCAAGGCGTTCTCACCTTCGAAGGTTGCGATGTAACCGGTGGCGGTCATATTACGGATGAGAACGGGAACAAATGCCTCAACCGTGCAATTTTTAACAGAAAGCGAGTAGTTGTTTACCTCACCCTGATGTCTTATACCGTAGCCACCGTTAGCAACGGATTCAATTTCGGTATTGGTGATAATAGCGTTGAAGGTGTTGTTGAAGGAAACACCGTTCTTGCCGTTTACAACCCGGCATCCGTCAACGGTAATAGCAACGGAGTCGACGCCGCAAGAGTTTGCCTGCATAAGGGTGTGCATGTTGGTAGCAACGCAGTTGATTACAGAAATATTGTAAGCCTGCTGAACCTTAACACCAACGTATGCGTGCTCTGCCTCCGAGCCTGCAACGGCGGTAAACGTGCAGTTCTCGACTCTTACGTTGTGCGCGTATCTGATGAACGAACCGTTGGTACTATCATTGGACCAAACGAAAGCATCGTGTCCGCTTGCGGATTTTTTGTTGCTTGTCACAAAATTAACGTTTTTGATAACAAGGCTGTCATCTTCCGCACCGTCAAAGTCGGAGTTGCCGTGAACCTGGATCGTTCCGTCAAACTTGTAGCCGCAACCGTTGATTACAACGTCAACGTCAGAAGCGCCGGGCTGTGTTGCGGTAACGCAGCCGGTGATATCGTTTGCAAAGTTGATAAAGTTGGTTTGGCCTGCAACGGCGCTGTCAAGTGCTGCCTGAAGCTCATCCGCATTGTGAACGACCTTAATGTTAGAGGTGCTCTCATTCTTTACGGGGAAGGTGTACTTGAAGGAGCCAACGGTGATGTATTCGCCGGTCTCTTCATTTGCCGAACCGCTCTCTGCGTCCCAAGGACGAGTGGTCTCATACAAACGAAGCTCAACGGTAAGCGTAGTGCCTGCGTTTGCGCCGGTCAGGTCGATCGCGCCGCACTGGAAGCCCTTGCCGTCGTTACCGTAATTACAGATCTCTTCCCAGTTTACGCTGATAGAGCCACCGCCCATAGACTCAACAAGACGAATTTCTGTATTTGCAGCAATATCAACATCGGCAGTCAGAGCGATCCAATTACCGTTAGCAATTGGCAATTCGCACCACGCAGCATAGTAGCCTGCAAGTGCCATGGAGTTTGCGGGAACGCTGCTGTCAGCGCTAACAACGAAATCCGCATGCCAGTATCTGTACAAGGAATTTTGTGCATCCTGATAGGATACGGTGGGTTCAAACTTATAACCGGTATCAAGGGCTGCGTCCACCGATTCACCGCCAAAGTTAAGCAAATAGGAAATATTGAGATCATCAAGCTCTCTTACAAGAGCGGAGGGAACTGCCTCATTAGGAATATTTGTAGGAGCGTTGAAGTCCCCCTCGCCGGATGCCTGCATTGCAAGGAGCTGAAGAGAGAAGGTGCAGCCAAGATCCATGCCCTCGTACTCGTTATCTGCGTTCTCTTTCATCTTCATAACGAGAGTATAGAGATCCGCCGCTTCGCCTGCCTTGATAGTTCCATTGATCTCCTTGGCAAGATTTTTTTGGGTTCCGAGAACCTCGGTCAGCGTGCCGATGGGATCCATCGTGGCAAAATCTGCATGGGTGAGAGCCTTCACCTCGTTGCCGGAAAGCACGTAAACGTCGATCTGGTCAGCCAGCTTTGAAACAACCCCGTCGGTCACGATACGCATCTGGTAGTTGAGATCCAGCGTGCCGTCGTTGCTGATCTTGAGGTGCTTTGCTACTGCGTAGCCGGGCCTCCAATTCTCGTAATCGAAGAGAGCGCCCTCGACGTTTGTCCAGCTTGCGGCGGAAGGATCTTGGGTACCGTCTGCCCACTGGAAGCCTACTGTAAGCTTACCGCTCTTGATAACGTTTCCTTCGCTGGAAACGGAATCGGTAAACCACGCGAAGGTTGTTCCGAGCAACATGGTAAAGCAGAGAAGCATCGCCATGATGCTGGTGAAAAGTGCGCGCTTTGTGGATTGGGTGTTAGTCATTTTTTTACCTCCTGAATAAAAATTAATAGACTTTAGACTAACTGCGAATACACAACTGTGGATAAAAAATAAAATTATACCCCGAGTGTACCTGCATTATAACAAATTTAAAGAAAATTGTCAACTGTTAAATTTACTAAAAAAAGGAGAAACACGCGCTTTTCATAATTTGCTTAAAAATATTATATAAAATTATATAAATTATTTTTAAAAATAATGCATAAGGATTTGTGCAATATTTTATAAAAAATGGGGAAGGGAGATTTTTTCTCCCTTCCCCTTGGCTTTTGCCGCGTGGATTACGTTTTGTCCTCAAATTCAATATCCGTCAGCATCTCTTCCTTCTTTTCCTTGCGGAAAAAGCCCGAGATCTTTTCCTTGATTCCAAGGGCGGCGTCCGCCGCGCGCGTGGGGATCGCGCCGATTTTTTCCTTTGCCTCCTTGAATGCCTCCGCGCCGCTTTGCACCTTGGCGATCGTAGCGCGCAGAAATTCGCTTTCCTCCACGGCCGCATCCAAAAGGGTCTCAAGGTAGCATCTTGCGAGAAAGGCAACAAGCTCGCCGAGGGCTTGAATGATAAGCGCCAACACCGCGAAGATCAAAAGGATAAGGGAGAGCACAGGGATTTCTGCCGGCTCTGTGATGTAGAGAGAGTAGAGCACAAGAGAAATTGAAACGATATGTACACAATACTTTGCATATCTAACAAACAATCGCACGAAACGGTGCACCTTCACACTTCTGAAATTCTTTGGCGTTTCCGTGAAAAGAAAGAAAATCAGGGCCGCTGCGGTGAGTGCGAGCAGAGTGGCGTAAACGCCCGCATAGCCAAAGGAAAGCGCGAGAGCGCAGACGTAGTAAAGCACGAAAAAGCACTGCGTGAAAAGTGTTGCAAAGTAGCCGAATGCCTTGGCGTCCGAAATAAGCTTTTTCGCTTCTTCGATCGTTTTTGTAAACATAGTGATCCTCCTTCAGAGTCAAAAAACTCGTTTTCATCTTGCGTTTTATGGGCGAAAGGCAAGGAAGCCGTTTCTCTGCCTCTCGAAATAAAAACGCAAGGGTATTATATCACGCCGAGGGGAAAAAATCAAGTGCCTCGGGGGGCATCTCTCGCTTTTCATGCTCCCGCGTTTTTTGCTTTTTCTCCGACCCGAAAAGCATCGCGCGCCGTAATGGGCGAAAAATGCATTGTCAAAACCAACAAAAAGCATTGATATATATGACGAAAACGCCATTTTTCTATTTACAAAGGAAGCGAGTTGTGGTATAGTATTCAAGTAATATTTTAAATGTTCTTTCTGAAGAACGAGGAGGAAAATATGGAGCAAATGAACGAAAGAATGGGTGCGCGCATTTTAAAGGATGTCAGCGCTCGCTTTAAAAAAGGGGAGCATCCCCGTCTGATCCTCACCGCCGCCGATTTTGAGCGGCTTAAGAAAAACCGCGAGGTTGGGGATTATAAGATCATGCTCGATAACGTGATGGCGAATGCGGATGTATTTTTGACTCTGCCGCTTCCCGAGTACTCGATCCCGGACGGCATTCGCCTGCTCGGCACGTCGCACCGCGTTGAAGACCGCTTGAAGCATCTTGCGATGGCATACCGCTTGACGGGCGAGAAGAAGTACGCAGACCGTGCCGCAGAGATCGTGGGTGCCGTGAGTGCCTTTCCCGATTTCAACCCCTCGCACTTTCTCGACTGTGCGATCATCTGCAACGGCCTTGCCTTTGCGTACGACTGGCTGTATGATGCGTTGGATGAAAGCACCAAGACGCTGTTGCGCCACACCCTCTTTGAGAAGGGCTTTAAGCGCGTGATGGAGGAATATACCAATGCACCCGAGCATAAGGATTGCATCAAGCCGAATCGCGGCTACCGCTGGTATCAGGATAAGCCGGGCGATAACTGGAAGTTACTTTGCAACGGCTCCTTCACGCTTGCCGTTCTCGCAGTCTTTGATGACGAGGCGTGCGATATGTACGAGCCGATCCTCTCCTGTGCCTTTGAGGATTCCTTCACTGCCGTCAGAGCCTTCTATCATCCCGTGGACGGCTCGTATTCCGAGGGCCCTCGCTATTGGTCCTACGCTACGGAATATCTTTCCCAGCAGATCAGCGCATATCTTTCTGCCGCAGGCACGGAGTACGGCATGACCGACTGGATCGGTCTGAAAAAATCGCCTTATGCCGCCCTCGCGCTTTCCTCGCCCGATCTCACGGGATTCAACTTCGGCGATGCGCCTGCCGCGAAGATCAATACGGTGCTTCTCCCTTGGTATCAGAAGATGTTTGGCGATAAGGGACTTGCCGAGGTGCGTAATAAGGAGATCCGCTTTGACGGCGGTAGGACCTATGACGTTTGGTGGGAAACGCCCAATATCGCTCCGAGACTCGTCAGCCTGACCGACGTTATGTGGTATGAGGAGAGGGAGGAGCAGGCTCTTGATAAACTGCCGCTTTCCTTCGGCGGTGTCGGCTGTGATAACGCCTCCTTCCGTACCGATGCTTCGGAAAACGCCTTCTATGCCGCCGTGCATTTTGCGAAGAATAACGTTTACCACGGCCATAACGATATGGGTACCTTCGTGATGAATATTGGCAAAAAGCGCTTTTTCTTGGATCTCGGCGCGGATAACTATAACCTTAAACCCTACCGTGACGCCTACCGCTTCCGCGCGGAGGGACACAATACGCTCGTTTTCAATCCCGAAACGGGCAAGGATAACGAAATGATGGCCGCCTGCACCACGGCGCGCTTTGCCGACGGGGAAGAGAGCAGTTATGCGATCGCGGATATGTCCGAGGCATTCCCCGAAAAGCACGTAAACCGCGGCATGAAGATGCTCCGCAAAAGCGGCAGCGTGATCTTGCAGGATGAGATCGAATGCGTAGCGGAGGATACGGTGCGCTGGTCGGCGCACACGCCCGCGGCGATCCGCCTTTACGAGAGCGGTAAGGCCGCCGTCTTGGATATTGACGGCGTGAAGATGTACGTCGCGCTTTTGACGGACGGATGCTTCACCGTGCGTGCCGCCGTACCCGATGTGTATTCTCCGATCCCTGCACCCGCGCTCGGATCGTCCAACGGTGAACCGAAGCCGCAGGCAGAGAATTCCGGCGTGCAGAAGCTCGAGATCCATCTTTCGGGCAAGGATGCACATCGCATTGCCGTTTGGTTCTATCCGTTGACGGATGGCCGCGCGATTCCCGCCGAAAAGCCCGAGGTCAAGCCTCTTTGCGACTGGTAAGGCTTTTGTGCCATAACGATATTATAATGTTATAACGATTTGGGAATTGCAGATATCACCCGAGGGGATATCGAAGGAAAAGGAGTGTCTAAAATGAATGGCGAATTAAGCTGGAATTTTTCACTGGCAAATTACGGGCCGGTCTGGTCGTTTATGGTTCAGCTCGGGCTTCTGCTTTTGTTTTTGCTTGTCGGTAATATTTTGAGAAGAAAGATCGCGATCTTTCGCAAGGGCCTCGTGCCCTCTGCCTTGCTCGGCGGAACGGTTCTGCTTTTGCTGAATATCATCATGAAAAATGCGTTCGGCGCCCCCATAGTGGATAAGCAGCTGATGCAGGTGATCACCTATCACTGCCTCGCGATCGGCTTTGCGGCAATGACCTTAAAGACCGAGCGCTGCACGCATAAAACACAGCGCGTGCAGGTGGTTGAATTCGGTGCTCTGCAGGGCGGTACGTATATGCTTCAGGCCTTCGTCGGCCTCGGTATCACGCTTTTGATGTTCTTTTTCACCACGGGCTCGGGTGGCAAGGTGATCTCCTATATCTGCGGTCTGATCCTTCCTCTCGCGTTTGGACAGGGCCCCGGCAATGCCTTGAGCTGGGATATCAACTTCACGAATACGCCTGCGGCGCAGTTTGCGGGTCATGGCAGCTTCGGCCTTTCGCTTGCCTCGATCGGCTTCGTGGTTGCATCCGTGTTCGGCGTGCTGTATATTAATATCCAGAAGAGAACGGGCGGTCTCAAGATCCGTAGCGGCAGACCCGCGGATGCGCTGGAGGCGCAGTGTGAGCAGGACGAGATCCCCGACAATGAATCCGTCGATAAGTTCACTTTGCAGCTCGGCTTCGTCGCACTTGCCTATGCGCTTTCCTTCGGCTTTATGTGCCTTCTCGCTGTCATCTCGGATTTCACGAACAGCATCGCATGGGGCTTTAACTTCCTCTGGGCATCGCTTGCCGCCATGCTGATCAAGGTGGTCGTGAAAAGACTTCGCAAGCATAAGCTCATGCACCGCGGCTATATCAATAACTATCAGATGGACCGCATCTCGGGCTTTGCCTTTGACCTTATGATCGTTGCGGGTGTTGCCGCGATCGAGATCAACGATATCCGCGACTATATCCTTCCCATCGTCATTCTCGGCGCGGTGGGCGCATTGATCACCTATGTTTATATTCGCTTGGTCGCAAAGGAGTGCTTCAAGGGCTTTGAGCACGAGTTCTTCCTGATGAGCTACGGAACGCTGACGGGAACGGCCTCGAACGGTATGATCCTCATCAAGGAGATCGACCCCGCGCTTCGCACCCCGACCTCCAGCCTCTACATTCTCTCCAATTTTCCTGCCATGGTCATGATCGCGCCGCTGCTTCTGCTTCTTGGCTTTGCGGGGAAATCGCTGACGAATGCGATCATCGCCTGTGCGATCTTCTTCTTCCTTTGGCTCGTTTATACCTTATTCCTCTTCCGCAGAAGGATCTTTAAGAAGCATTATAAGGATAAGAGTGTTCCCATATGGAAGGACGAGGCGGAAAGCGAAGAATAATGAAACGCATTAAAAAAGAACAGAAAACGCTTCCGTTTTCTGTTCTTCTTTTTTTGTATTTTGTGTTTCGGCTCTTTTTTTAAATATCCTCTGCGAGCGTTCGCCGCTTCTCCCATTTTCCGCTGATAAAGTAGAGAAGGGAGGGAATGGCGTAGCCATAGGGCGCAAGGCCGTAGCCAAGCACGAAGCCAAAGAATCCAAGGTCAAGAAAAATTCCGAAAAGCCACGAAAGCCCGATGCGGAGCACGACACCGTCGAGGATCGCAAGCACCATGCCGAGCTTTGCGTTGCCGATGCCCTGAATGAAAGCACCGCTGCCGCGCATGAGCGCAAAGGCGGGGAACATCCAGAGGATCGCGCGGATAAATTCGCCGGACATACCGTGCACCAGCGGGTCGTCTGAGAAGACCATGAAGAGCCTTGTGCCGACCGTCAGATACAGCGTCATGAAGAAGATCGTGAGGGCCACGGAGTAGATGGTGGCAAAAAGAACCACCTTTTTTGCTCTCCCGTTTTTGCCTGCGCCGATGTTCTGGCTGATCATCGGAACGGCAGCATACTGTATTCCTTGTGAAATTTTGTTTACAATATCGTCGATTCTGACGCCGACGCCGAAGGTCGCGGAGGCAACAACGCCAACGTCGTTGATCAAGGCATTGACCACGAGCATCGAAAGATTAATGCAGCCGGATTGAATGGCCATCGGCGTTCCGATCGCGGCGATCATGCGCGTGTATCTGCGCTTTGGAATGAAGCTGTCCTTATCGAATTCGAAGCCGAACTCTGCGCGCTTGCGGTAAAGATAATAGAGAGAAAAGAGAAAGGAAACGGCTTGGCCGATGATCGTCGCCCATGCCGCGCCCGCAACGCCCCAGCCGAAAATGCCGGTGAAAAGAATATCCAAAACGAGGTTAACGGCGGAAGCAATTCCGATAAAGAGGAAGGGGCGCTTCGCATCTCCCATGCCGCGAAGCACGGCGGAAACGAGGTTGTAGCCCGCGGTAAAGATCAGTCCCGCCCCGCAGATCACAAGATACTGTCTTGCCATCTCGAAGGATTCCATAGGCACCTTGATGAGGCGCAAAATGAGATTTTGCCCGCCGAGGATCGCCGCTGAAAGCGCGAGCGAGAGAAGGGAAACAAAGGTGAAGAGCGTGCCGATTATATCCGTCATTTCCCGCTTTTTCCCTGCGCCGAGCGCCTGTGCCAAAAGCACCTGTCCCGCGTTGGAAAATCCAAGGCACACCATGGATGCGAAGTTGATGATCTGGCTGGATAGAGAAACGGCGGAAAGTCCGGGCGTGCCGACGCATTTGCCGACGATGATCATGTCGATCGTGCTGTAAAATACGAGCAATGCGTTGGATGCCATGAATGGCAGCGCGAAAAGGAGCATTTGTCTTGCTATGCTGCCTTCCGTGAAGCTTTTTTGTAATTCTTTCGTTCTCATTTTTTAATTAAAGCCTTGACATGTCTTTGCGGCATCTCGGAGAGGTTGCCCGCTTGGGTTTCAATAAAAACTGTGCGCTGTTTTGCAAACATGCTTTGTTTCTCCTTGCAAATCTGTTTTTGCTTTTACTTGCCTGCCAGCGCATAGCCGCGAAGGAAAGCCTCGCGGTTGATCGCCACGGTCTTTTGCGGCACGGTGGATTCCACGGTTTCGAGCCAAAGTGCCTCATCAAAGCCGATAAATCTTGCGGCAAAGCCGAGCACCGCGGAGTTGAGCACCTTCGCGTTTTTCAGCTCAAGCGCGATTCCACGGCCGTCCAGGGTATAAACCGCGTGCTCTTTTTTGAGGCATTCGATAATATTTTCGGGATACGCCTTCGCGCCGATCACCACGGTCATGGGATCGATGCGGCAGTCGTTGACGATGAGAACGCCGTCCTTTTTGAGGAAATGCGCGTAGCGCTGTGCCTCGAGTCTTTCAAACGCGATCACAACGTCGGCCTGGCCTTCTTCCACGACCGGCTCGTAAACGCTTTCGCCAAAGCGAACGAAGGTAACCACGCTGCCGCCGCGCTGTGCCATACCGTGCACCTCGGAGATCTTCACGTCAAGGCCTGCGGCGAGCGCGGCGCGGCCGATAATTCTGCTTGTGAGCAGCGTGCCCTGTCCGCCAACGCCCACGATCATAATATTCTTTGTCATGCTTCCTTCACCACCGTTTCAATTGCGTTAAATTTGCAGTAATTCGTGCAAAGACCACAGCCGTTGCACATGGTCGAATCGATCTGCATTTTTCCGTCAGCACCCTTGGTGATAGCGGGGCATCCGATCTTGAGGCAGGCACCGCAAGCCTTGCATGCATCGGCGTTCACCTCACAGCTACTAGGGAATTTCTGTCCCTTTAAAAGCACGCAGGGGGCTTTCGCGATGATCACGGTCAGCACGTCACCCGCAACGCTTTCCTTCACGGCCTTTTCGAGCGTCTGCACGTCAAAGGCATTCACCTCGATCACGCGCGGTACGCCAATGGCGCGGCAAAGTGCGGCAAGATCGATCGCATAGGTGTCCTCGCCCTTGAGCGTCTTGCCGGTTGCGGCATGCTCCTGATGCCCCGTCATACCGGTGGTGCGGTTGTCGAGGATCATCACGGTGGCGGTGGACTTGTTATAAACCATATTGATAAGAGAGTTAACGCCGGTATGTAAGAAGGTGGAGTCACCGATCACGGCAACCCAGTTCTTGATAAATTCCTTGCCCTTGCCCTTTTCCATGCCGTGCAGGCCGGAAATGGAAGCACCCATGCAGATCGTCGTATCGATGACGCTGAGGGGCGCAACCGCACCGAGCGTGTAGCAACCGATATCACCGGATGCGTGGATCTTCAGCTTCTTCAGCACGGAGAAAACGCTTCTGTGCGGGCAGCCGGGGCAGAGGATGGGCGGGCGCGCGGGAGAATCTGCTTTTTCGAATACGGATTCGTCCTTTCCGTAAAGCACGCGGCGCAAGAGATTTGCACTGTATTCGCCTTGTTTTGTAAACAATTCTTTTCCTTTTACGTCAAATCCCCATGCACGGATCTGTTCTTCCAGCACAGGCTCAAGCTCTTCAAAGACGTAAACTGTCTCCACTTTTTCGCAAAAGCTTGTGACAAGCTCCTTGGAAATGGGGTTCACGAGGCCGAACTTCAAAACGCTCGCCTCGGGGCAGACCTCCTTCACGTATTGGTATGCAATGCCACAGGTGATGAAGCCGATCTTTTTGTCCTTGATCTCCATTTTGTTCACGGGAAGCGTGGCGGCATCCGCGGCAAGGCGGATCTCTCTTGCCTCCACGGCCTTATGTCTGCCAATGGCGGAGGCAGGCATCATTACGTACTTTGAAGCGTCTCTTTCGTACGCCTTGTCGGCGACCTCTTTGCGCTCGCAAAGCTCTACGGCACTCTGGGAGTGTGCAAGCTTCGTGGTGGTACGAAGGATGACGGGGGTGTCGTATTTTTCGCTGATCTCGTAGCCGAGCTTCACAAGCTCCTTTGCCTCGGCGGAGTCGGATGGCTCAAGCACGGGCACGTGCGCGGAGCGGGCGATCATGCGGGTATCCTGCTCGTTTTGGGAGCTGGCAAGACCGGGATCGTCTGCCACGACGATGACGGAACCGCCGCCAACGCCCGTGTAAGAGAAGGTATAGAGCGGGTCGCTCGCCACGTTCAGACCGACGTGCTTCATGCAGGCAAGCGAGCGCACGCCCGAAATAGAAGCGCCGATGGCAACCTCGCAGGCAACCTTTTCGTTGGGCGCCCACTCGGTGTAGACCTCGTCATATTTGGAAAGATATTCGCTAATCTCGGTGCTGGGGGTGCCCGGGTACGCGCTGGAAAGCTTTACGCCTGCCTCGTATGCGCCTCTGGCAATGGCCTCGTTGCCGAGCATGATCTGTTGGTTTTTCATTTTTATCTCCATTCTGTCGCTCTTTGCGACCTAAAAGCTTATCGGTTTTTATTTGGCAACGGTGTTTCTTAAATCCTTCACGCGCTTTGCCTTACCCTCGAATCTTGCAGAGCGTTGGGCGAAACGAGCTGTGCCTTGGCATCAAGACCGAGAATGAGAAGATCCTTGCCTCGGTATCTGTGCATCTGCTCGCGCGGCAGCGTTTCCTCTTTAGACAGAGGTATTTTCTTGTCCTATTTTAAATAAGAGAGAACAGAAGCATTGTACCACAGTTCGTGCCGAATATCAATTGTTTTTTTTCTGTTTTTTCTTTTTTTCGTCAAAATGCCGTGCGAAAAAACCGATTTTACATTTTGTCAATAATCAATTAATAAAAAATATTTATTTTAAGAAGAGGAAAAAGGTATGCTCTCGCACCTTTGCTCCGTGGATGCAGGCGCAGGTCTTGCTCTGTTTTTTCTAAAGCATCGTGCGAGAAAAAAACGGTTTCGCTTATACGTTTGCCTCAAAAAAACGGCAGTATTCTTTGAAAAGTACCATAAAGGAACAAAAAATGCCGTTTTATGGCGCGTGCTGCTTGGAATAAAAACGCGCACAGAGATCCGCGCATCTCTGCATAAAACGCCAGCTTCACCGTGTGTTTTCCCCAAACGGCGGTGCTGCGTTTCCCCTCGCCTCGCTTGGAAGAGGGAAAAGAGCGGCTCTGTCGCTTTTGTGCGATTTGTCGGAAAACGGCGGCATTTTCTCCAAAATATTTATCGTGCTTTTTTTATTATTTTTGACGGTTCCTATTGAATTTTTGGGGTGGTTGTGCTATAATATCATAGGTTAAATATTTATCAATCTTTTGTGCGCGCTGATCCGCGCCACCTCGAATGGCGTTTGCACAAGCGTTTTTAATCGATTATCGATATATCGATATATTGTGTATCGATTGTTGCACTTATAAAATTAATGTAGAAAAAGCTCGAAAAACGAAAACGGAGAATTTTACGAAAGGACGAGGTAGCAAATGGCGGCTCACTCTATACCCAAAGCAACGCTCGGGCGCATCCCCCTATACTTGCAGTATCTCAGGGAACTGTCCGATGACGGTACGATCGTGGTATCCGCGCCGAAGATCGCGCGGGGGCTGTCGCTCGGTGAGGTTCAGGTCCGCAAGGATCTCGCCTTGATCAGCGGCCGCGGAAAACCGAGGATCGGATATGAGCGTGCCTCGCTGCTGCAGGATCTTGAAAGGCATCTCGGCTGTGAAAGCTTTACGGGCGCGGTGCTCGTCGGCGCGGGAAAGCTCGGCAGAGCACTTCTGGATTACGACGGCTTTGAGGAGTTCGGCATAAAGATCCTCGCAGGCTTTGACTGTAATGAGATCGCGTTTCCCATCGGCAAAAACAAAACCGTTATGCCGATCAAGGATATTTCCGAATATTGCATCGAGAATAACGTGAAGATCGGTATTATCACGGTCGGGCAGGGCTCGGCACAAACCGTGTGTGATACGCTGGTCGCGTGCGGCATCAAGGCGATATGGAACTTTGCTCCGTGCGCGCTCTCGGTGCCCGCAGGCGTTGTTTTAAAGCAAGAAAATCTGGCTCTTTCGCTTGCACATCTGATAGCACAAACAAAATAACGAAAAATATACGTGAGGAATGATTTTATGAAGGTTACTGTATGTATTGGAAGCTCCTGCCATATCAAAGGCTCCCGTCAGGTAGTAGAGCAGCTTCAAAAGCTGGTAGCAGAGCATAATATCGAGGATAAGGTGGAGCTTGGCGGCACGTTCTGTCTCGGCAATTGTCAGCGGGGCGTATGCGTTATGGTTGACGATGCCTTTCATTCGGTTTCCCCCGAAAGTGTCGGCGCGTTTTTTGAAACCGAGATTTTGGCAAAGGTGTGAAGGATATGCTGATCGTTCAGGTTTGCGTCGGTTCCGCCTGCCATTTGAAAGGCTCTGCGGAGATCGTTTCGCTTTTGGAGAGCGCCATTGCCGAGCATCATCTTGAGGATGAAGTGGTGCTCACAGGCAGCTTCTGCATTGGTAAATGCAACCGCACGGGCGTGACCGTTCAGGTAAATGACGAGGTCCATATCGGCGTCACGACGGAGAATTTCAGAGAGTTTTTCAAGAAGAACGTGCTTGACGCGGTTGAAGGCGAAAGGAAGTAAGCGTAATGGCAAATTGCTTAACTTTGAAAAAATCAAACTGCAAGTCCTGCTTCCGTTGCGTGAGAAAGTGCCCGGTCAAGGCGATCCGCTTTTCGGGCAATCAGGCGCATATTATCGGTAACGAATGCATTCTCTGCGGCAACTGCGTGGTGCAATGCCCGCAGAACGCAAAGGAGATCGCGGACGGCATCGAGAAGGTAAGAGTTCTGCTTCAGTCGGGGGATCCCGTGGTCGTCAGTCTCGCGCCCTCGTTCGTTGCCAATTACGGCGGCATCGGCATAGAGTCCATGCGCCGCGCGATCAAGAAGCTCGGCTTTTATGACGTGGAAGAGACCGCGATCGGTGCAACGATCGTGAAAAGAGAATACGAGCGCCTCATTAAAGAGGAGGAAAGAGATATCATCATCACCTCCTGCTGTCATTCCGTTAACCTTTTGATACAGAAGCGCTTTCCCGAGTGCCTGGAATATCTGGCAGACGTAATGTCGCCCATGCAGGCGCACTGCAGCAATATCAAGAAACGTATTCCGAACGTCAAGACCGTGTTTATCGGTCCCTGCGTTGCAAAGAAGGATGAGGCGGAATATTATGAGGGAATCGTGGATGCGGTGCTGACCTTCGAGGAGCTCGATAAGATGCTCGGCGAGGCTTATATCACCCTTGAGCAGGAGAGCGATTCCAGTGAAGACAGCCGCGCGCGCTTTTTCCCGACCACGGGCGGCGTGCTGAAGACCATGGCGCAGGACGCCCCGGGATATACTTACCTCGCGGTGGACGGTGTTGAAAACTGCATGACCGCGCTGAAGGATATCGCAAGCGGTAAGATCCATAAATGCTTCATCGAAATGTCGGCGTGCATCGGCAGCTGTATCGGCGGTCCCGTGATGAACCGTTCGGGCAAGCCGCTCGTCAGCGATTACATGAAGATCGCAAGTTACGCGGGCGCGCGCGACTTTGATGTGGCGCAGCCGGATGCGGCGGAGCTGAAAAAGAACTTTTCCGCCATCGAGCATAAGCTTCCCATGCCGAGCGAGAGCGAGATCATGTCGGTCCTTCGTCAGATGGGCAAATTCAAGCCCGAGGACGAGCTGAACTGCGGTACCTGCGGATACAATTCCTGCCGCGATAAGGCGATCGCCATCATTCAGGGTAAGGCGGAGATCTCCATGTGCCTTCCTTTCCTCAAGGATAAGGCGGAGAGCTTCTCGGATACCATCGTTAAGAATACGCCCAACGCCCTGATCGTGCTGAACGAGAATCTCGAGGTGCAGCAGATCAACAATGCGGCACGCAAGATCATGAACATCCGCGCGGCGTCCGACGTGCTCGGAGAGCCCGTCGTTCGCATTCTCGACCCCACGCTGTTCGCGCAGGTCAAGATGAGCGGAAGAAATATAAGAAACAGACGCACATACCTTGCCGAATACCAGAAATACGTAGAGCAAACGGTGGTTTACGATGCCGATTCCCGCATGCTCATCGGTATCATGCGTGACATTACCGATGAGGTTGAGGCACAGGAAAAGAAGGAAAGCATCAGCCGCCAGACGGTCGAGGTTGCGGATAAGGTCGTTGAAAAGCAGATGAGGATCGTTCAGGAGATCGCATCGCTTCTCGGCGAGACCGCCGCGGAAACCAAGATCGCTCTAACGAAGCTGAAGGAGTCGATCGGCGATGAATGATTTATGTGCAGATATCGGATATAAAAGCATCAATCACGACGGCGAGGAGCTTTGCGGTGACCACGTGGACGTGGTCGAGGAGGGCGAAAATTCCACGGTGATCGTGTTGGCGGACGGACTTGGCTCCGGCGTAAAGGCGAGCATCCTTTCCACGCTAACGTCCAAGATCATCTCCACGATGATGGCCGCGGGGCTTCCCATCGAGGAATGCGTGGCGACCATCGCCGCAACGCTTCCCGTATGCTCCCTGCGCGGCGTGGCGTATTCCACCTTTACGATCGTTCATCTTTTAAATAACGAGATAGCCGAGATCATTCAGTACGATAATCCGCACGTGATACTGATCCGTGACTACGAGCAGTACGATTATCCGAAAACCGAAATGAATATCGACGGCAAGAAGATCTATAAATCCACCATCAAGCTCAAGGAGGATGACGTATTCATTCTCATGAGTGACGGATGTCCTCACGCGGGTCTTGGCGGAAGATACAACTTCGGATGGAAGCGAGAGGAGATCGCCGCCTATATGCAAGCGCTCGTTGCGGGCGGATATACGGCGAAAAATCTTTCCACGATGCTCGTTGACGAATGCGATAAGCTTTACGGGCATAAGCCGGGAGACGATACCACCGCCTGCGTGATCAAGATCCGAAAGAGAGAGCCGATGAATATTCTTTTCGGCCCGCCCTCGAACCGAGACGATGCAAACCGCATGATGTCGCTCTTTTTCTCCAAGCAGGGAAAGCACATCGTTTGCGGCGGCACGACCTCTTCGATCGCCTCGAAATTTCTCGGCAAGCCCTTGGTCGCGAGTATAAAATTCGAGCGCAGTGACGTTCCGCCCATCGCGTACATCGAGGGCGTGGATCTGGTGACGGAGGGTGTCATCACGATGAATAAGGTCATTCAGTACGCCAAGGATTATCTCGGAGAGAACGAGCTTTACGAGGATTGGAATTTCAAAAAGGACGGCGCATCCTTGATCAGCCGCCTTCTTTTCGAGGAAGCAACGGATATCAATTTTTACGTAGGCCGTGCGATCAACCCCGCGCACCAGAATCCGGACCTTCCTATCAACTTTAGTATTAAAATGAATCTTGTAGAAGAGCTGTCCGCGTGCCTAAAGCGAATGGGCAAGCGCATTAAGGTCAGTTATTTCTAATATTTTGAGGAAAATTATGATGCAGAAGAAAGTTACAATTATTGGCGCAGGTGCCGTCGGTGCCACCACCGCGTTCGCACTTTTGACCAGAGGCGCGGCCTCCGAGGTCGTCCTGATCGACGTGAATACCGAGAAGGCACTCGGCGAAGCGCTTGATATAAAGCAGGCAACCCCTTTTATTGACAATTGCGATATCTATGCCGGCTCGTATGCCGATGCGGTAGGCTCGGACGTTGTCGTTATCACCTCGGGTGTCGGAAGGAAGCCCGGCCAGTCAAGACTTGAGCTCGTGCAAACGAACGTGGGTATCATCAAGCAGATATCCCAAGAGATCGTAAAGGCGGCGCCGAACGCGATCTATATTCTCGTTGCCAACCCCGTGGATATTCTGACCTATGCCTTCCTCAAGTACACCGGGCTTCCCAAGAGTCAGGTGTTCGGAACGGGAACGGTGCTGGATACCATCCGCCTTCGCACCCGTCTGGCGGAGATCTATAACGTAAATAAACAGCAGGTGCATGCGAACGTGCTCGGCGAGCACGGAGATACCTCCTTCGTCGCATGGTCCACCGCAACGATCGCGGGCGTTCCGCTCTGCGAATTTGACAGCTCGATCGCATCCGCATACCGCCTTCCCAACGAGTATACGAGAGAGGACGTTGAGACCTACGTGAGAAAGTCCGGTGGAAAGATCATTGCACGCAAGGGCTGTACCGTGTACGGCATCGGCATGACCACGACGCATATCGTAAAATCCTTGGGCGGCAGCGCGGAGACGGCGATGACGGTTTCTTCGCTTCACGAAGGGGAATACGGCATCAAGGACGTTTGCCTCAGCTCGCTTTCGTTGGTCGATCGCACCGGTGTGCGCTCGATTTTAACGCAAAAGCTTTCCGATGAGGAGCTGAAGAAGCTGCATGCATCCGCAGAGGCTCTTAAGGCCGTGATCAAAAACGTAACCTTTTAAGGGGTAAAGCATGAGAAAATTTGATACGAAAATACAACATTTGAAATATAAGGTGCTGCGTGAGGTCGCAAGACTTGCGTGGGAGGATAAGCTTCTTGAGAACCTGATGGATATTCCCGGAAAGCTCGTTCCCGGCAAGGAAGCCACCATGCGCTGTTGCGTGTACAAGGAGAGGGCGATCCTCGGTGAGCGCGTAAAGATCGCGATGGGCGGCGATAAAGAAAACCCCAACGTGATCGAGGTGATCGAGATCGCTTGCGACGAATGTCCCGTCGGGGGCTTCGAGGTCACCAATGCGTGCCGCGGCTGTCTTGCCCACCGCTGTGAGGACGTTTGCAGATTCGGTGCCCTTTCCTTTGACGATAACCACGTGGCACATATCGATAAAACCAAGTGCAAGGAATGCGGCGCGTGTGCAAAGGTCTGCCCCTACACCGCGATCGTAAGCCGCAAGCGTCCCTGTCAGAATGCCTGCAAGGTCAAGGCGATCACGATGAACGAAGAGAAGTCGGCGAAGATCGATAACAGCAAGTGCATTCAGTGCGGCGCGTGCGTATATCAGTGTCCGTTCGGCGCGATCCAGGATAAGTCTTATATTCTGGATGCGATCGATATTCTTAAGAAGAGCAAGGCGTATACGGCGGAGAGCGATTATCACGCTTACGCCATCGTCGCTCCGTCCATCTCGAGCCAGTTCTCCTATGCGAAGCTCGGTCAGGTGGTTACGGGACTGAAAAAACTCGGCTTCCGCGATATCATCGAGGCGGCACTCGGCGCGGATATGGTCGCCATGTCCGAGGCGAAGGAGCTTTCCGAGAAGGGACTTCTCACAAGCTCGTGCTGTCCCGCCTTCGTGCAGTATATCAAATCCGCCTTCCCACATCTTGTGGAGCATATCTCGCATAATCTGTCGCCCATGGCGGTGCTTGCGAAGTACATAAAGGAAACGACGCCCGGAGCCAAGGTCGTCTTTATTGGTCCGTGCACCGCGAAAAAGGCAGAGGCGCAGCTTGCGTCCGTCAAGCCCTACGTGGATGCCGTGTTGACCTTCGAGGAGCTGCAAGCTCTCTTTGACAGCCGTGACTTCGATCTTTCCACCTTTGAGGAGGGCGTGCTGGATAACGCATCCTATTTCGGCCGTATCTTCGCAAGAAGCGGCGGACTCACCGATGCGGCCGTGCAGGCAATGAAGGAGCAGAATATCGATTTCGAGATCAAGCCCGTGGTTTGTGACGGGATCGAGGCGTGCCGTATGGCGCTTCTCAAGCTCGGCAAGGGTGTCCTTGATGGCAATTTCATCGAGGGTATGGCTTGTGTCGGCGGCTGTATCAACGGTGCGGGATGCTTGACGCACGGTGAAAAGAACAAGACCGAGGTGGATAAGTACGGCCGCGAGGCGCTGGAAAAAACCATCTCCGATGCAATCTCGATCCTAAAATAATTTTGAAAAAACTTGTCTCTATTCAAGAAAGGATATAAAAATGGAATATCGTATTGAACACGATTCTATGGGTGAGATGAAGGTTCCTGCCGACCGTCTTTGGGCGGCGCAGACGCAGAGAAGTCATGAGAACTTCGAGATCGGCGTCGGGATCGAAACCATGCCCGCAGAGATCATTCACGCCTTTGGCTTCCTGAAAAAGGCGGCGGCGATCACGAACAATAAGCTTCGCCCCGAAAAGATGACGGAGGAAAAGCTCGGCGCGATCAAGGCGGCGTGCGACGAGGTGATGGCAGGGAAGCTGAACGGCCATTTTCCTCTCGTCGTATGGCAGACCGGATCGGGAACGCAGTCGAACATGAACTCCAACGAGGTCATTGCCAACCGCGGAAACCAGATCCTCGGAAAGAAGCTTCTGCATCCCAACGACGATTCGAATATGAGCCAGTCCTCCAACGATACGTTCCCCACGGCAATGCACATCGCGGCGGTTCTCGCGCTTGAGGATAAGCTCGTTCCCGCAGTGAAGGAGCTGATCGCTACCTTCGTAAGACTCGAAAAGGAAAACGAGGGCATCGTAAAGAGCGGCAGAACGCATCTGCAGGATGCAACTCCGATCAAGTTCAGCCAGGAGATCAGCGGCTGGAGATCCAGCCTTGAAAAGGACGTGGAGCTGATCGAGCGATCCATCGAGCCTCTTCGCGAGCTTGCTCTCGGCGGCACGGCGGTCGGCACGGGTCTGAATGCGCCCAAGGGCTTTGATACCGGCGTGGCGGAGGAGGTCTCGAAGATCACCGGAAAGAAATTCGTGACCGCATCCAATAAGTTCCATGCGCTCACCTCGAAGGATGAGCTCGTATTTGCACACGGCGCGATCAAGGCGCTGGCTTGTGACATGATGAAGATCGCAAACGATATTCGTTGGCTTGCATCCGGACCGAGAGACGGACTTGGCGAGATCTTCATTCCCGAGAATGAGCCCGGCTCCTCTATCATGCCCGGCAAGGTGAACCCCACGCAGTGCGAGGCGGTCACCATGGTAGCCGTTCAGGTTATTGGAAACGACGTTGCGGTCAGCATGGCGGCATCGCAGGGCAATTTCGAGCTGAACGTGTTTATGCCCGTTTGCATCTACAACTTCCTTCAGTCCGCAAGACTTCTTGCGGAGGCGATCGTTTCCTTTAATAAGAACTGTGCCGTAGGCATCAAGGCAAACAAGGAAAAGATGCACCACAATCTTCACAATTCTCTTATGCTCGTCACCGCCCTTAACCCCTATATCGGTTATGAAAATGCGGCAAAGACGGCAAAAAAGGCGTTTAAGGATAATATTTCTCTAAAGGAGGCCTGCGTTGCGCTCGGCTTCCTGACGGAAGAAAAATTTGACGAGGTCTTCCACCCCGAACAGATGGTATAAAACGGAGGTAATTCAATGAAAGTCAGTTATTTCCCCGGGTGCACCCTGAAGAATAAGGCAAAGGATCTGGATGCATATGCGTACAGATCGGCCGAGGCTCTGGGCGTTACCTTGGAAGAAATTGAAAATTGGCAGTGCTGCGGCGGCGTATTCACTACGTCGCAGGATGAGGTTGCCACAAAGCTTTCGTCGGTGCGCGCGCTGAAGTATGCGGCCGACCGCGAGCAGCCTCTCGTAACGGTTTGCTCCGCCTGCCATAACGTGATCAAGCAAACCAATCACGCGATGCAGACCAATAAGGAGTTTTCTGCAAAGGTGAACCGCTACATGGCAAACGACGGCGGATACAACGGAGAAGCAGAGGTATATCACTATCTCGAAATGCTCCGCGATCTCGTCGGCTTTGACAAGGTGAAGGAAGCGGTGAAAAACACCCTGAAGGGCAAAAAGATCGCCGCGTATTACGGTTGTCTGCTTTTGAGGCCAAGCAAGGTCATGGGCATGGACGATCCCGAGAATCCCGTGATCATGGAGGATCTCATCCGTGCGCTCGGCGCGGAGGCGGTCATTTTCGCGAGAAGAAACGAGTGCTGCGGCGCATATACGTCTGTTGAAAGCCCCGAAACCGCAAAGAGAAATGCGAGCGCGATCGTAGAGAACGCAAAGGCGGCGGGTGCGGAAATGATCATCACGGCTTGCCCGCTTTGCAAGTATAACCTTGTAAAGAACGGTGCGGATATTCCTGTTGTTTATTTCACCGAGATCCTCGCAGAGGCACTCGGCGTAAAGGAGGATACAGATGGAAAATAATAAGTATCTTCGCGAAGAGATCTTGAGAATGAGCGGTGTCAATACGAGCAAGTGCATGAAATGCGGTAAATGCTCTGCGACCTGCCCCGCATACGACGAGATGGAGTATCATCCCCATCAGTTCGTCGGCATGGTGGAAATGGGAGATATCGAGCCCCTTCTCAAATCCGAGTCGCTCTATAAATGCTTATCCTGCTTCGCTTGCGTGGAGAGATGCCCGAGAGGCGTCGAGCCTGCAAAGGTCGTAGAGGCGGTGCGCCTCGTTGCGGTAAGACGTCAGGGCGCCAACCGTATGACGGCAAACGACGTTCCCGAAACGATCGAAGAGGATACGCCTCAGCAGCTTCTTGTAAGCGCATTCAGAAAATATACGAAGTAAGGAGGAAAACACGGAATGCAAAGAGTTGGTGTTTTTGTATGCTGGTGTGGAAGCAACATTGCAGGCACGGTAGACGTGCAGGCTGTATCCGAGGCGCTGAAAAACGAGCCCGGTGTAGTTTATTCCGCCAATTATCAGTACATGTGCTCTCAGGCCGGCCAGGAAATGATCAAGGCCGCCGTGAAGGAGCATCGTCTCACGGGAATCGTGGTTTGCTCCTGCTCTCCGAGAATGCACGAGGCAACCTTCCGTAAGACCGCGGCGGCGGCAGGGCTGAACCCCTATATGGTAGAGATCGCCAATATCCGCGAGCAGTGCTCTTGGGTACATAAGGATATGATGACGG
This sequence comes from Clostridia bacterium, assembly GCA_017504785.1. Lineage (GTDB taxonomy): Bacteria > Bacillota > Clostridia > Oscillospirales > CAG-272 > UBA1740. The sequence continues at coordinate 56,371 of JAFVQL010000078.1, forward strand.
GTACGGAAAAGGCGATCATCCTCGGTAAGGCGGCGATCGCAAAGGTGAACCTTAACGCGCCCCTGACCCCCGGAGAATCTCCCGTAACCAAGCGTGCCCTCGTCATCGGCGGCGGTATCGCAGGTATTCAGACGGCGCTGGACATTGCCGATGCGGGCTTCCCCGTAGACATCGTGGAGAAGCAGCCCACGATCGGCGGTAAGATGGCGCAGCTGGATAAGACCTTCCCGACCTTGGACTGCGCGGCTTGTATCCTCACCCCCAAAATGGTGGACGTAGCGCAGAACGAGAAAATTCGTATCTTCTCTTACAGTGAGGTGACTGACGTGCATGGCTTCGTCGGTAACTTCGACGTAAAGATCAAGAAAAAGGCAAGATACGTAAAAGAGGATATTTGTACCGGTTGCGGTGCGTGCGTTGAAAAGTGCCCGATGAAGAAGGTGCCCAATGAGTTCAACCTCGGCATGGACAACCGTCACGCGATCTACATTCCCTTCGCGCAGGCAGTGCCGAAGGTTGCCACGATCGATCCGAACGCTTGCAATATGCTGAAGAACGGCAAGTGCGGCGTTTGCGCCAAGGTTTGTGCCGCGGGCGCGATCGATTATAAGCAGAAGGATGAGATCATTGAAGAAAAATACGGTGCGATCGTGGTTGCGACCGGCTTCAACCCCATCAGCATGGATAAGTTTGATGAGTTTGCGTATAGCCAGTCCAAGGACGTGATCACCTCGCTTGAATTCGAGCGTCTGACCAACGCGGCAGGCCCCTCCGCAGGTAAGCTTCTTCGCCCCTCGGACGGCAAGCATCCGCACACGATCGTGTTCGTTCAGTGCGTAGGCTCGCGCTGTGCGGCCTGTGCCGAAAAGGGTAAGGAATACTGCTCGAAGATCTGCTGTATGTACACGGCAAAGCACGCAATGCTCACCCGTGATAAGTATCCGGATACCGAGGTTTACGTATTCTATATCGATGCAAGAACCCCCGGTAAAAACTTTGATGAGTTCTACCGCCGCGCGGTAGAGGAATACGGCGTGAAGTATATTAAGGGTATGGTCGGTAAGGTCGTCCCCGAGGGCGATAAGCTCAAGGTGCAAGCGTCCGATCTGATCGCGAATAAGCAGCTTCACATCGATGCCGATCTCGTGGTGCTGGCAGCGGCGATCGAGCCGGATAAGTCCGCGCGTCCTCTTGCGACGATGCTGACCGCGAGCATGGATACCAACGATTTCTTCACCGAGGCGCATCCCAAGCTTCGTCCCGTAGAGAGCCCCACGGCGGGCGTGTTCCTCTCGGGCGCGTGCCAGGGTCCCAAGGATATTCCCGAAACCGTATCGCAGGCAGGTGCGGCGGCCTCCAAGGTCATCGGCCTTCTTGCCAAGGATAAGCTCACGGGCAACCCCTGCGTTGCAAGCTCGAACGAGCTGATGTGTAACGGATGCTCTACCTGTGAAAGAGTATGTCCCTACGGAGCGATCACGTATATCGATAAGGAATTCCGTATGCCCGACAGAACCACGAAGATACGTCGCGTAGCCGTTGTCAATCCCGCGGTTTGCCAGGGATGCGGCGCTTGTACCGTAGCTTGCCCCTCGGGTGCTATGGACCTGAACGGATTTAAGAACAGTCAGATTATGGCGGAGGTTGATGCAATATGCAAGTAAATGAATATAAGCCCTTAATCGTTGCGTTTTGTTGCAACTGGTGCTCTTATGCAGGCGCAGACCTTGCGGGAAACAACCGTCTTGCCTATCCCGCTGACGTAAAGATCATCCGCGTTCCTTGCTCCTGCAGAGTCAATCCCATGTTCATTCTCCGCGCCTTCCAAAGAGGAGCGGACGGTGTGATCATCTGCGGTTGCCATCCCGGCGACTGCCATTATACCTCGGGCAACTATTACACGCGCCGCCGTATGGCAGCCCTCTTCTCCATGCTGGATTTCCTCGGTATCGAGAGAGCGCGTACCCGCGTGGAATGGGTTTCTGCCGCAGAGGGTGCAAAGTTCGCCGCAACGATGAACGATTTTGCTGAAAAGGTTGCGGCCCTTGGAGAAAATAAGAGATTGGAGGATCTGAGATGCAAAAAATAACCCGTGAACAGCTGCTCGAAAAGGCCTGTGCGCTTCTTGCAAGCGGTGAAGTCAGCTGTGTGCTTGGCTGGGGCGCGGGCGAGTTTGGCTACGACGTGACTCCGACCGTTTTCAAAACCGCCGAGGAGTTGAAGGAAGGCTTCGTCTTCGGAGATTTCTGCGGTGTGAATTTCTCGAAATATCTCGTTTCCAAAACGCAGAAGCTTGAGGGAAAGATCCTCGTCTTCCTGAAGCCCTGTGATACGTATAGCTTCAATCAGCTCCTCACCGAGCACCGCTTTGACCGCGAAAAGGTATACGCCGTCGGCATCCCCTGCGAAGGTATGGCCGATATCGCGAAGGTCAAGGCGATCGCAGGCGAGGGAATCGTCTCGATCGAAGCCAAGGGCGAAAAGCTCCTCGTTACAACGCTTTATGAGGATGCGCCCGTAGAGATCGATGCAAAGGACGTGCTTGCCGAGCGCTGCGTCAACTGCAAGAGCAAAAAGCACGTGGCGTACGACGAGCTTCTCGGCGAGGAGGGCGACGTTTTGGACAGCGCCCGCTTCGATGAGGTCGCGCGCCTCGAGGCGATGACGCCGGATGAGAGATTTGCCTTCTGGCAAAACGAGCTTTCGAAATGCATCCGTTGCAACGCTTGCCGCGATGCCTGCCCCGCATGCACCTGCGAGAAGTGCGTTTTCGATAACCCGAATTCGGGCGTGGAAAATAAATCTCCCGCCAATAGCTTTGAAGAAAAAATGTTCCATATCATTCGCGCATTCCATGTGGCCGGTCGTTGCACCGACTGCGGTGAGTGCTCGAGAGTCTGCCCGCAGAACATTCCTCTCCACCTTCTGAACCGCAAGTTCATCAAGGATATCAACGAGTTCTACGGTGAGTATCAGGCAGGTGCCGAGGTCGGTGCGAGAGCACCCCTTGTGAACTATACCACCGAGGATCTTGAGCCCGGAGAGGTCTTTGATAGGAGGGGTGAAAATGCTTAAATGTTCTTTGGATAAGCTACAAGCGCTTTTTGCGAAAATTGCAGAAAATGCAAAGCTTTATTTACCTATTGATAATTCCGACGGTACGGCTTCCTACGGGGAGTGGAGCGAGGGCACCGCGTGGTCGAATGCCTTGAACACCACGAAAAGCCCCAAGGACTTCTTCTTTCCTCAAACCGAGGACCTGATGAAGTTCAAGACCGAAGGGAAAAATATCGAGGTGATCGACGTGCGCCGCGAGTGCGAGGATTTCGTTATCTTCGGTGTGCGCGCGTGTGACGTAAAGAGCTTCGATATCCTTGACAGAGTGTTTTTGACCGAGCCGCGCGACAGCTACTACGCCATGAAGCGCGCGCACGGCATCATCGTTTCCGTTGCTTGCCAAAAGCCTGCCGAGACCTGCTTCTGCGGCACGTTCGGCATCGATGCGACCGAGCCGGCAGGTGACGTGACCGCTTGGAAGAGCGAGGATGCGCTCTACCTGCGCGCCAATACCGAGAAGGGAAGTGCTCTGCTTGATAAGCTCGCCGATCTTCTCGAGGAGGGCTCCGACGAGGCGGTAACCGCCCAGAAGGAAAAGACCAAGAAGATCCTCGATAAGCTTCCTTTGAAGGAGCTGACCACCGATGCCTTCGGCGGCGGAAAAACCAAGGAGCTCTTTGACGATCCCGCATGGGACGCGCTTTCCGCGACCTGCCTCGGCTGCGGAACCTGCACCTTCGTTTGCCCCACCTGCCAGTGCTACGATATCAAGGATTTCAATACCGGTAACGGCGTTGTCCGTTACAGATGCTGGGATTCCTGCATGTATTCCGAATTCACCCGAATGGCACACGGTAATAACCGACTGACGCAGAAGGAGCGCTTCCGTCAGAGATTCATGCATAAGCTCGTGTATTTCCCCGAAAACAACGACGGTATGTTCAGCTGCGTTGGTTGCGGCCGATGCCTTGCAAAGTGCCCGATCTCGATGAACATCGTGAAGGTCATGAAGAAGATTGGAGGAAATAAAGGTGAATAATGTAAATGATACTTTGATTCCGACCGTCGGCGTCATTACCGATGTTCGCATTGACACGCCGGATATCAAAACCTTCCGCGTGGTAACCACCGACGGAAAGAAGGCGTTTGATCACCGTCCCGGTCAGTGTGCAATGCTCTCTATCCCGGGTGTTGGCGAGGCGATGTTCTCTATCACCTCTTCGCCCACGAACACCGAATATATGGAGTTTTCCATTAAGAAGTGCGGCTGTGTGACCGAATGGCTGCATCAGGCAGAGGTAGGCCAGCAGATCACGATCCGTGGGCCTTACGGCAAGCCTTTCCCCGTGGACGACGTGTTCGCAGGAAAGAACCTTCTCTTTATCGCGGGCGGTGTAGGACTTGCGCCCCTGCGCTCGGTCATCAACTACTGCCGTCACTACCGCGACCGCTACGGCGATATCGATATCGTATACGGCTCGCGCAGTAAGGCAGATCTTCTGGACTATCAGGAGATCATCGATGAGTGGTCGAACGATGCGGGCGTCAGAGTGCATCTGACGATCGATAACGCACAGCCTGATTGGGACGGTCACGTAGGCTTCGTTCCGAACTACGTAAAGGAGCTTGGCTTTGACACCAATAAGACCGCCGTGCTTTGCGGACCGCCCATTATGATCAAGTTTACCCTGGAAGGCCTCGTTGCTCTCGGCTTTGACAAGACGCAGGTATACACCACGCTGGAGCTTCGCATGAAGTGCGGTGTCGGCAAGTGCGGAAGATGCAACGTGGGCGCAAAGTACGTCTGCAAGGATGGCCCCGTATTCAGATGCGACGAGCTTGAAGAGCTTCCGAGCGAATATTAAAGGAGAAAAAAGAATGGAAAAGACAGTCAATATATTTCTTTTCGGTAAAAAATACGAAGTACCGGAAAATCTGACCATTATGACCGCAATGGAATATGCAGGCTACCAGCTCGTTCGCGGATGCGGATGCAGAAACGGCTTCTGCGGTGCCTGTGCAACCATTTACCGTATCAAGGGAGATAAGGAGCTGCATGCGTGCCTCGCATGCCAGACCAAGGTTGAGGATAATATGTATATCGCGACCCTGCCTTTCTTCCCCCTTGTAAAAGAGGTTTACGACATTGAGAAGATCCCCGTGAACGAAACCGTGATGATGCAGCTCTATCCCGAGATCTACGCTTGCATCGGATGCAACGCCTGCACCAAGGCTTGCACGCAGGGACTGAACGTTATGCAGTACATCGCTTATGCACAGCGCGGCGATTTCGAGAAGTGTGCAGAGGAGTCCTTTGACTGCGTAATGTGCGGCGTTTGCTCGTCCAGATGCCCCGCAGGCATCTCGCATCCGCAGGTTGCTATGCTTGCAAGAAGAATCAACGGTAAGTACCTTGCGCCCGGATGCGGCCACCTTGAGGATCGCGTGAAGGAGATCAAGGACGGCACGTTTAACGATCTGATCGAGGCTCTCATGCAGAAGCCCATCGAGGAGCTGAAAGAGCTCTACAACACCCGCGAGATCGAAAAGTAAGGAGGAAGCAAGATGTATTCTGAACAGTTTAAAGACTCTCTTTCGCTCGTAGAAGCGGCCAGAGAGAAAAACATTGCAAATGAGCCCGTCCGTATGACGGCAGAGCAGAAGGAAAAAGTGCTTGCATCCTTCCACCCCGATTATAAGATGGATGAGTTCTCGGTTCTCGCGATCGGCCCCAACAAGGGCGATAGGGTTCCGAAGGAGCTTGCCGAGATCCTGCAGGCGCACAGCCGTATTACGGCGGATAGCGTATGCCTTGAAAAACCCGACTACGAGGCGGACGTTCTCGTTATCGGCGGCGGCGGTGCGGGTGCATCCGCAGCCATCGAGGCACATGAGGCAGGCGCAAAGGTTATGGTCGTAACCAAGCTTCGTATGGGCGATGCCAATACGATGATGGCAGAGGGCGGTATTCAGGCGGCTGATAAGCCCAACGATTCTCCCGCTATCCACTTCGTGGATGCCTTCGGCGGCGGGCACTTCGCGGCAAAGAGAGAGCTTCTCAAGAAGCTCGTTTGCGATGCCCCCGAGGCGATCGCATGGCTCTCTTCTCTCGGCGTTGAGTTCGATAAGGAAGAGGACGGAACGATGGTAACCACGCACGGCGGCGGTACCTCTCGCAAGCGTATGCACGCGGCGAAGGACTATTCGGGCGCGGAGATCATGAGAACCCTGCGTGACGAGGTTCTCAACCGCAAGATCCCCGTGATCGATTTCACCGCGGCGATCGAGCTGATCCTCGATGAAAACGGCAATGCCGCAGGTGCGGTCCTTATGAATATGGAAACCAAGGAGCTTCTCGTTGCCAAAGCAAAGACCGTTATCATCGCAACGGGCGGTGCGGGAAGAATGCACTATCAGGGCTTCCCGACCTCTAACCACTACGGCGCAACGGCAGACGGTCTGGTTCTCGGCTACCGCGCGGGCGCAAAGCTTCTTTACGCAGAGACGCTGCAGTATCACCCCACGGGCGTTGCATTCCCAGAGCAGATCTTCGGTGCGCTCGTAACCGAGAAGGTTCGCTCTCTCGGCGCAAAGCTCGTAAATAAGAACGGTGAAGTATTTATGCATCCCTTGGAGACCCGTGACGTAACGGCGGCTTCGATCATCCGCGAGTGCTTCGAGCGCGATAACGGTATCGACTGCGGTAACGGCAAGGGCGTTTGGCTCGATACTCCCATGATCGAAAAGATCGGCGGAGAGGGAACGATCATGAAGAGGATCCCCGCCATGTGGAGAATGTTTGAAAAGTACGGCATTGATATCCGTTATGAGCCCATTCTCGTATATCCCACCTTGCACTATCAGAACGGCGGTCTGGACATTACGGACGACTGTATGACAACAAATATTAACAATTTGTTCGTTGCAGGTGAGGCTGTCGGCGGTATTCACGGCAAGAACCGACTGATGGGCAACTCGCTTCTCGATATCATCGTATTCGGTAGAAGCGCAGGTAAAAACGCTGCTGCAAAGGCAAAGGGCGTTACGCTTGGTAAGCTCTCGCTCGATCACGTAGCGAAGTTTGAAGCCGAGATCAAAAAGGCCGGCATCGAAACCGAAACCGTTTCCCCTAAGCTTCTTCCTAACTACACGAATCAGAAAAGCATTTAAGGAGGCTTGGGAGCAATGAAACTTTTCGGCGGTGTGATTCCGATCACCGGTATCACCTTTCTTATGTTCTCGATCTTTGCGATCATCGCCGTTGGCTATGCGCTCGGACGCATCACGGTGAAGGGCGTATCCCTCGGAGATGCGGGCGTGTTCATCGTGGCGCTTGTCTTCGGTTGCCTCTTTTTCAATCAGCTCGAGTCCGAACTTGTCATTAAGATCGCGGGCGGCATTGAGGTCGGCTTTGCGGATAAGGCGCTCAAGATCGTAGAAAATCTCGGTCTGATTCTGTTCGTAACCTCGGTCGGCTTTATTGCAGGTCCGAAATTCTTTGGTAACTTCAAGAAAAACTTTAAGTCCTATGTTGTGCTCGCGCTCGTCGTTATCCTTGCCGGCGGTCTTGCGGCGGTTGGCTGCATCTACTTCGGCAGAGGCATTATGGGCGAGGCCAACCATGAGGAGTTCACGGCAATGATCGTCGGACTTCTCTCCGGATCGCTCACCTCCACGCCCGCGTTCTCCGCGGCGAAGGCAACGGTTGATGCCGCTTACGAGGGTGCCGTTTCCGTAGGTCACGGTATTGCTTACATCTTCGGCGTTATCGGCGTCGTTTTGTTCGTTCAGCTGATTCCCAAGCTCACGCGCGCGGATATGGACGCTGAGCGCGCGAAGCTCGCAGAGTTCTCCGCTTCCGCAGAAACCGCCGCAAAGCCCGAAAAGAAGCGCAAGCTTCTCGAGCTTGATGGGCACGGATTCGCGGCGTTTGCGCTTGCGGCGATCGTTGGTACTTTCGTCGGTATGATCAAGATCCCGCTCTCCGCGAAGGGACTTGCGGGAACCTGCTTCTCGCTGACGACGACCGGCGGCTGCCTTCTCACCTCTCTCGTTTTCGGCCACTTTGCTCACGTTGGCCCTGTAAACGTAACGCCCAAGGATTCCACCCTTAAGATCTTTAAGGAGCTTGGCCTTATCCTCTTCCTTGTAGGCGCGGGCGTTGCGGGCGGAGCAGAGTTCGTAGAGCTCTTTAAGTTCAGCTACTTCATCTACGGTATAGTAATGACCCTCATTCCCATGATCGTAGGCTACTTCTTCGCGAAGTACGTGCTGAAGCTCAACCTTCTGAACAACCTCGGTTCTCTTACCGGCGCTATGACGAGCACTCCGGCGCTCGGAACGCTGACAGGGGTTGCCAAGACGGATGACGTTGCTGCGGCTTACGCGGCAACCTACCCGATCGCGCTGATCGCGGTCGTTCTCGTCTCGCAGTTCCTCGTTATCTTGTTTTAATTAAAAATTAATATATATTTGAAAGGAAAAAAACAACAATGGCAAAGCTTGATTTAACCAAGTATGGCATCCTCGGCACGACCGAGGTTGTGCACAACCCCTCCTATGAGGAGCTCTTCGCGGCAGAGACCGATCCCACCCTTGAGGGCTTTGAGAAGGGTCAGCTCACCGAGCTTGGCGCAGTAAACGTTATGACCGGTATCTACACCGGCCGTTCCCCCAAGGATAAGTTCATCGTTATGGACGATACCTCCAAGGACACCGTTTGGTGGACCTCCGATGAGTTCAAGAACGACAATAAGCCCGCTTCGATCGAGGCATGGAACGCTTGCAAGAAGCTGGCTATGGATCAGCTCTCCGGCAAGAAGCTTTACGTTATGGACCTGTTCTGCGGCACCAACAAGGATTCCCGCATGGCGATCCGTTTCGTAATGGAGGTTGCTTGGCAGGCACACTTCGTTAAGAACATGTTCATCACGCCCTCTGCAGAGGAGCTTGCAAACTTCGAGCCCGATTTCGTAGTTTACAACGCATCCAAGGCAAAGGTTGAGAACTACAAGGAGCTCGGCCTCAACTCCGAGACCGCCGTTCTCTTCAACCTTACCTCTCGCGAGCAGGTTATCCTGAACACCTGGTACGGCGGTGAGATGAAGAAGGGTATGTTCTCCATGATGAACTACTACCTGCCGCTCAACGGCATGGCTTCCATGCACTGCTCCTCCAACACCGATATGAACGGTGAGAACACCGCACTCTTCTTCGGCCTTTCGGGTACCGGTAAGACCACCCTTTCCACCGACCCCAAGCGTCTTCTCATCGGTGATGACGAGCACGGCTGGGATGACGAGGGCGTATTCAACTTCGAGGGCGGCTGCTATGCAAAGGTTATCAACCTCGATAAGGATTCCGAGCCCGATATCTACAACGCGATCAAGAAAAACGCTCTTCTTGAGAACGTAACCGTAGATGCAAACGGCGTTTGCGATTTCACTGACGGCTCCGTAACCGAGAATACCCGTGTTTCCTATCCCATCGACCACATCGAGAAGATCGTTCGTCCCGTTTCCAAGGGTCCTGATGCAAAGAACGTGATTTTCCTTTCCGCGGATGCATTCGGCGTTCTTCCTCCCGTTTCTATCCTTACGCCCGAGCAGGCGAAGTACTACTTCCTCTCCGGCTTCACCTCTAAGCTTGCAGGCACCGAGCGCGGCATCACCGAGCCCACTCCTACCTTCTCTGCATGCTTCGGCGCAGCCTTCCTTGAGCTTCACCCCACCAAGTACGGCGAGGAGCTTGTAAAGAAGATGGAAAAGGCAGGCGCAAAGGCTTACCTTGTAAACACCGGCTGGAACGGCAGCGGCAAGCGTATCTCCATTAAGGATACCCGCGGTATCATCGATGCGATCCTTGACGGCTCTATCCTGAAGGCGGATACCAAGAAGGTTCCTTACTTCGATCTCGAAGTACCCACCGCACTTCCCGGCGTAAATCCTGCGATCCTCGATCCCAGAGATACCTATGCCGATGCGGCTGAGTGGGATGCAAAGGCAAAGGATCTTGCAGCTCGCTTCATTAAGAATTTTGCAAAGTACACCGGCAACGATGAGGGCAAGGCTCTCGTTAAAGCAGGTCCCAAGCTTTAATTCAAAATCTCTGAAAGGAATTTCAGATCGCCCTGGTATAGGGCAAAGGGTAAGGCGTCTCGGTTTTCCGAGACGCCTTTTTCGTTCAGTCGTTTTTTTATATAGCTATCAATAGTTTTTGGCATGCAGCTCAAAATAAGCCCTGGGGTGATTGCAGGTAGGGCAGAGCTCGGGAGCCTCCGTGCCGATCACGATGTGACCGCAGTTGCGGCATTCCCAGATCTTGACCTCGCTTTTCTTGAAGACCTCGCCCATTTCCACGTTCTTGAGAAGGGCGCGGTATCTTTCCTCGTGGTGCTTTTCCACCTCGGCAACCAAGCGAAATTTTTTCGCAAGCTCAAAAAAGCCCTCCGCCTCGGCGGTTTTCGCAAAGCCGTCGTACATATCGGTCCATTCGTAGTTTTCGCCCTCTGCCGCGTGCAAAAGGTTTTTTTCCGTGCCCTCGATGCCGGCAAGCTCCCGAAACCAAAGCTTCGCATGCTCCTTTTCATTGTCCGCGGTTTTCAAAAACAGTGCGGCGATCTGCTCAAAGCCCTCCTTTTTTGCCTTGGATGCAAAATAGGTGTACTTGTTTCGCGCCATGGATTCGCCCGCAAAGGCGGCCTCGAGATTTTTCTCGGTCTGCGTGCCCGCGTATTTGGATTCCTTCGCGATCTCGAGGATCTCGAGACCGTCCCCGGCTTGATGGCATTTCGGGCACACGGGCTCCGTGCCCTTCGGTGCCTCGAAGATCTCCCCGCAAGCCTTGCATTTATACTTTGCCATAATATGCTCCTTTTCGTTGCAGTGATATGGATAGTATAACGGGGAGAGGGGCAGAATATGCACGCATTTTAAAAGTGAGCGTGTCGCTTTTTTGAGTCCCTCGCCGCACAGAAGCGCAAAAGCGGTTGAAAAAATCAAAAGGATATGATATAATAATGACCGTACCGAAAGGATAAAAAGGAGGCTTGCGAATTGAAAAATAAAATGATTTTTATAACCGCTCTCTCCGCCATCGTATTTGCCGTAGTCCTGCCCCTTTTCATCGTAACGAAAAGTGCCGCCTTGGAGATCCTAACCATCACGGTCGGTGTAACGCTGTATCACTTTACCATGCGCCTTGCCATCGGCACAGCCGTTAACCTTATTATGAAAAACCAAGCCGATCACACGAGGGCGTGGTTTCGTGAAAAACGATTTGAAGAAAAGCTTTATAGGTGCTTGCGCGTTCGGGAATGGAAAGAATATCTTCCGACGTATCGTCCGCAAACCTTTGATGCGAGCAAAAAAACCGTGAGGGAACTCATCGGTGCCACCTGTCAGGCAGAGGTCGTGCACGAGATCATCATGGTGTTGAGCCTTTTGCCGATCGCCTTCATACCGCTTTTGGGCGGTGCGGCGGCGATGATCGTCACCTCCGTTTTGTCGATGCTGTTCGATTCCTTGTTCGTGATCCTCCAGCGTTATAATCGCCCGAAGCTTGTCCGCGTGATGTCGCGGTTTGAAAGATTGAAATAACCGCAAAAAAATCAGGCGTCCCGATAAAAAAAGAGGGCTGACGAAAGCAATCGTCAGCCCTCAAAAATTGCGTTGCAGAAAGCAAAGAAATATTTATTGTCTTTCAAGCAGAGGCTTTGCCAAAATGTCATCTTTTCTTGTGATCAGATCATCCGTCGCAATTGCCGCTTCAAGAGCATCCGTGCCTA
>JAFVQL010000010.1 GCA_017504785.1 Clostridia bacterium
AGCTGTTTGCTTTTTTAAAAAAACAGAGCTTTGCGGCGGGCGGCAAAGGGCGGGCAAGCTTTGATATGGCTTTTAGAGATCGGCGGGGGCGGCGGCGCTTTCCGAAAAGCGAAAAAGAGGAAGAAAAAAGCGTTTTTTGGGGAGCGCGGCTCGGAAGCATTTTTCAGCGCTTGGCGCGCAGCGGCAAGCAACGACAAGGGGCACGCGGATCATGCTTGTTTTCGCTTTAAAATGCTAAAAAAGGCTTAGAGGAAGAAAAGGCGGGCAGCGCCGCGCTTTTGCGGCAAAAGGCGCGATCAATGCCGGAAAAAAGCGTTTTATGTAAATAAAAGTTTATATAAAAACGAAAAAACGGCTGAAAGGGGGGTGAAAACCCTTATTATGAGCAGAGCGAATAACAAGGTTCTGCGTAGCAGGTTCTTATAACGACAGAAAGAGATAACAAATCGGTCGTAGCCGAAATGTTATCTCTTTTTCTGTATGTTTAATGAAATCGTTGCACGGCAACGATGAAATCTTCACTTCGTTCAGATGAAATCCAAGACACGCCTTGGATGAAATCAAATCCATCTAAATACAACCCTGCAAAGCAGGATTTCATCGCGAAAGCGATTTCATCCACCAAGGTGGATTTCACCCGTCAAAGACGGATTTGACTGCGTGTTCTCCGTTAAGGATAACACGCTAACAGCCGTTTTTTTGTTGTGTTCGTTTTTTAAATGCCTTTGCGGTAAAGTGCATAGGAATAAACGATGGGCACGAGCGTGATCAGGATGATGATCGAAAGCGTGATCCAAAAAATACCGAGGAATGCCGTGGCGATCATCAAGAGGCCGCCGATCACCCAAGCGTACCCTGCAAGGCGATGGGTACGGTTCCAGTTTTCCGCGCTATGAAGCGTCCAAGCAAGCTTGATACCGATGACGTAATTCTGCTTGCACTTGGGAAGATAGTTACCGATGACAGCGAACACAAGCCCCAAAAAGATGGGCAAGAGGATCTCTACGCGCACGCCCCATCCCAGCGCGGCGGTATAGACGAGCGCCTGCAGAAGATTCGAGAGCACGGGGATGATCCAGAAAACGAGCTGCACGATTTTTCCCGAACGCTCCTTATTCTTGGGATCGGCCGCGGTGGCGAAGGCGCATACCCATTGCAACGCCAGCATCACGAAGGGCATAACGAAGACGGCAACCGCCTTAGATGCATATTTATCGATCTCGCCGGCGACGTTCCAATGAAACGGCACCTGCGCGGGGAGGCTATTCCAAAGGATCAAGCCCGCCGCCATCGGCAGCAGGGTGGCAAGCGAGGTGATAAGCAAAAGCTTCAGGTGTTTTTTAATCATTTTTTTCTCCCTTCAAGCAAGATATCCAAAGCATGACCTCTTCCAAAACGGAGGTATTCAGCTCGTAAAAAATGAACTTCCCTTCTCTCTCGTCCCGAATCAGATCCGCATCCTTCAGCACCGAAAGATGCCGCGAGATCGCCGCATCGCTGACCAAAAATTTCTCCGCGATCGCCCCCGCCGAGAGCCTGCCGCCCTTCAGCATTCCGAGAATCTCACGGCGCGTCGGATCAGCGAGCGCCTTGATGGTTTTCTGAAGTCCCATGGATATAGCTCCTTTCATTTAACTTTTTGGTTAAATGTATTATAGCATGAAATTCGCCGCTTGTCAAGGCTTTGAAAAAGAAAAATCGCCCGCCATCTCTACCGATGCGCGTTCTTCAAAACAGCACGGTTACGCCCTTCTGTGCAAGCTTCTCGCATATATCCACCGCGGGGCGCTCGTTTGTGACGATATAATCCGCGACCGAAAGATCCGAGATCTTCGATAGGGCGCTGTGCCCGAATTTCGAGCGGTCCGCCGCGACGATGCAGCAGTCCGACTGCTCGATCATTGCCGTCGCCACGGAAACCTCGGTATTATAGTAGGTGGAAAAGCCTTGCGCGGGACAAATGCCGTCCACCGAGAGGATCATCTTATCTGCATGATAGTTTTTGATCTGGGCGACCGTGTCGCTTCCGTAGGTGAACTGATATTTCGTGTTGACCGAGCCGCCCGCCAAGAATACGTTGTAGTTCGGATTGCCCGACGCCTCGAGGGCGATCGAGATCGAATTGGTGACGATATTTAGATTGTAGCTTACGGGAAATCGGCGGAAAACGAGAAGCGTGGTGGTGCCTGCGTTCAGCATCACCGTATCGTTCGGCTGGATGAGCGCCGCAACGCGCGAGGCGATCGCGACCTTTGCCTTCTGATTCGCCTCCAGCCGCTGGTTTAAATTCATGCTGTAATACGGCTTATAGGAGCTGACCGCGCCGCCGTGAATGCGCGAAAGCAGCCCCTTCTTCTCCATATCCTCAAGATAGGTACGCACCGTCACCTCGCTTACGCCGAAAAGGCGCGAAAGGTTCGTCACGCGCACGGTGTCGTTCTCCTTTAAAAGCTCCAATATCTTCTGCTTTCTCTGCTCTGCGGTCATGGGGTCCTCCTCGCGCTTCGATTTTTGTAATCAGTATAACACGCGCTTTCGCTTTTGTCAATAAAGCTTTCGTTTTCGTTGCGTATTTCAAAAAATCGAAAGGTGATGCTAAATTTTTCTTGACATTGAGCGCAAGCGGTTGTATAATTACATTTGAAGAGATTTAATAAATTTTGGGAGGAAAATTATGCTTAAAAATTTTGACATCAAGCCCCCCTTCTTTGAGGTTGGCCCGAAGGCGATCATCTGGGGTGATGCAATGCTAAAGCTCGCAAAGGTGATCGACAAGACTGCGATGAAATACGATCTTGACGTGATCGTTACCCCGCAGTACACCGACATCAAGCTTCTTGCCGACAACACCGAAAGAATCCTCGTTTTCGCACAGCACATGGATGCGCTCGTTCCCGGCAGAGGCCTTGGCAGCGTGCTTCCCGAGGCAGTGAAGGCGGCAGGCGCAAAGGGCGTTATGCTCAACCACGCAGAGAAGCCCTTGGATATGGAAACCCTTGAAAAGACCATCCGCCGCGCGGATGAGGTAGGCCTTGCGACCATCGTTTGCGCCGACACCGTTGAGGACGTTAAGCGCATTGCGAAGATGGGACCCAACCTCATCGTGGCAGAGCCCACCGAGCTGATCGGAACGGGCACGACGAGCGACTCCAACTACGTGATCGAGACCATCAAAACCGTGGAAGAGATCAATCCCGACATTATGGTGCTTCAGGGCGCAGGCATTTCCAACGGCCAGGACGTTTACAACACCATCAAGCTCGGCGCACAGGCCACCGGCTCGACCAGCGGCATTCTCAAGGCTGCCGATCCCTACGCTATGGTAGAGGAGATGCTCTTCAACCTTCGCAAGGCGTGGGATGAAATGCATCCTTAATACATAGGTGACGCCGATGAAAAATGAAGCATTGATCGCCGCAAAGGCGGCGTACGAGATCGAATACGAATGCATCAAGGGAATGCTCGCCCACTTTGACGACGAGGCCTTTTCCCGTGCGGTACAGCTGCTCAAGGACGCGCCCCGCATCGGTACGGCAGGCTGCGGCCACTCGGGCATCATGTGCCAGCATTTCGCGCATCTTCTCTGCTGCATCGAGCAGCCCGCGCGCTTCGTTTCCCCCGCGGAAGCCGTGCACGGCGCAATGGGCTTTTTGCAGGCGGGCGACGTTATGGTGCTTGCATCCCGCGGCGGAAAGACGGGAGAGCTGATCCCCATTCTTGAGATCTGCAAGAAAAAGGGCGTGAAGGTCATCACCGTGACCGAAAACCTCACTTCCCCGCTGGCGCTCGGCGCAGACGTGGTGCTGAAGCAGTACGTCAACCGCGAGACCGACAAGTACAATTCGCAGGGCACGACCTCTTCGACCGCCCTCGCCATGATCTTCCACGCGCTCCAGACCGCCTTGATCGAGGAGACCGATTATAAGAACGAGCAGTTCGCCGTGATCCATCCGGGCGGCGCGGTCGGCGAAAGACTCAACGCAAAGAAGTGATCCCTCGTATTTTCCAACGAAAAAACAAAAAAACAAATTATATTTAAAGGAGAATTTTACCATGGAATTCAAAGTTTTTCAGAAAGAGATCGAACTGCAGAGCAGAGGCTGGATCCCCACCTTCCACGACGTTTCCAAGGAAGTGATCGAGATCGTTAAGGCTTCCGGCATCAAGAACGGTACCGTTACCCTCGCATCTCACCACACCACCTGCTCCGTTATGATCCAGGAGTGCTCTCACGACATCGATTCCTTCGATCTCGAGTTCCTTCAGCACGACCTTCTCGACATCATGAGAAAGATGATCCCCGACTACGTAAACGAGGGTGACTACCGTCATCCCGGCCCCATCCACTCCAAGTTCGGCAGATACGTAAACGAGCCCGGTGACTACACCTCCATGAACACCGATGGCCACCTTCGCTCCGTATTCTTCGGCAGAAGCGAAGCTATGACCATCAAGGACGGCGTTCTTGACGGCGGTGAGTTCGCGCACATCTACTTCGTTGACTGGGATCACGTACGCGCACGCCGCCGCCAGCTCAACGTTACCGTTATGGGTACGACCGAGGACGTAGAGGATCGCAAGTGGAACGGCGGTGAGGTGGTTAACACCCTTCACAAGTTCACCGACGAGGAGAAGGCTTACGACGTTCACTACGATCTTCAGCTGAAGAGATAATTTTATCCCGAAGCAGATCCAATATCAAGAAAGAGAGAGCCGCACGGCTCTCTCTTCTACACGGGAGATTGAATATGAACTTTTGCGGAATCGATATCGGAACGACCTCGGTGAAGACCGCTGTGTTTACCGATACGCTACAACAAAAAATATCCCTTACCGCTGATTATACCCTCGATGCACACGGTGACATCGTGGAGTTTGACGGCGAAAAATACTGGGAAATCGTGAAAGGCGAGCTTGAAAAGATCAAAAAAGAGCTTTCCATCGACGCCCTTGCCATTGATACCCAGTGCGAAACGCTGATCCTCACCGATGAAAACGGTACGCCCGTGCGCCCCGCCATCGTTTGGCTGGATAACCGCGCAACGGCAGAGGCAGATATCATCACCGAGCGCTTCGGACACAAGCGCGTTTACGAGGTGACGGGACAGCCCGAGATCACGGCGACCTGGCCCGCCTGCAAGCTTTTGTGGGTGAAGAGAAACGAGCCCGAAATCTTCGCAAAAACGAAGAAGGTCTTTCTTCTTGAGGACTGGATCCTCTATAAGATGACCGGAAAATTCATTTCCGAAAAAACGCTTCAATCCTCCACCATCTATTTTGACATCCATAAGGGTGCTTGGTGGGATGAGATGCTCGACTTTATCGGCGTGACGAAGGATATGCTTCCCACGCTCTATTCGAGCGCCAAGGAGGTTGGAGATTACGAGGGGACGCGCGTTGTTACCGGCGCGATCGATCAGATCGCGGGCGCGATCGGCGCGGGCGTTGTTGCGCCCGGAAAGGTCAGCGTGATGACGGGAACGACGATGGTTATTTTCCTTCCCTCGGACACCGTTCCCGCTTATGATGAAAAGAGCATCGTTCCCTGTCATTACAACTATAATGACAAGTATTGTTTGCTTTCTTGGACGCCTACGGCGGGTATGGCTCTCAAATGGTTCAAAAACGCATTCTGCGAAGGCTCTTCCTTCGACGACATGAACGCGCTTGCTGCGACAGTGCCTGCGGGCAGTGACGGCGTGACCTTCCTTCCCTATCTTTGCGGCTCCACGATGCCGAAATACAACCCTGCGGCCAGAGGCAGCTTCACGGGACTGACTACCGAGCACACGCGCGCACATTTTATCCGCGCGGTGATGGAATCGGTGGCTTGTATGCTGAAGTCTAACCTCGACTACCTCGGACTTTCGGTAAAAGAGATCCGCGCCATGGGCGGCGCTGCAAACAGCCCGCTTTGGTGCCAAATGAAGGCGGATATGACGGACAAGAGATTGGTTACTCTTAAGAACAAGGAGACCGCTTGTCTTGGCTCTGCGATCTTAGCCGCCGTCGGCATCGGCGCTTTTGAAAGCGTAGAGGCGGCCGCGAAAATGATCGAGCTCGACAAGGTCTACGAGAGCCAGGGTACGGATTACAGCGAATGCTACGAAAGATATCTTGCTTACGATAAGATTCTTAACGTCTGACATAATATGCGGCGAAATGCTCGCCGCACCGTGCCGTGCACGGAAAAAACTTGATTTTTGAAAGGATTTACGATATGGCAAAGATCGGATTTATCGGCTTCGGTGAGGTGAACACCCCCGTTGACGTGATCATCAGAAAATGCTCTGCCGCCGAAAAGGCTCTGAAGGACGAGGGACTGGATCTCGTTTCGGTTTACCCCGTTGCGGATGACTACGAGGAGACGCAGGTGAAGGGCGCAGTGGATGCCCTGAAGAAGGAGAGCTTCGACGCGCTCGTTGTTTGCGTTGCGGGCTGGATCCCCACCCACGCAGTGATCAAGGTGACCGAGCATTACCGCCACCTGCCCATGGTTCTTTGGGGACTTTGCGGCTGGTATGAGGGTGACAGACTCGTGACGACTGCCGACCAGGCAGGCACGACGGGCCTTCGCGCCACCTTCGAGGGTCTCGGCTATAAGTTTAAGTACGTATACGATATCATCGGAAAGAAGACCAGAAGCGCCGTTGTTGCAGACTACTGCCGCGCCGCGATCGCCGCAAAGCAGCTTCTTACGGACAAGGTTGGTATGGCGGGCTACCGCGATATGAACCTCTACGGCACGCTTTACGACGGTATGTCGCTGAAGAAGAGCACCGGCGTTGAGATCGAGACCTTCGAGATGCTCGAGATCCAGCAGAGATACGAGGCTCTCGACGAGGCGGCAAAGCGCAAGGTCGTGAACGAGAGGATCCTGAAGTGGAACTTCTTGAAGCCCGCGAACGACGATGCTATGATGAAGGCGGCAGGCTACTATCTCGCCGTTAAGGCCATCGCCGATGAAAGAAATTACAAGGCGATCTCTTTAAAGGACGTAGACGGTATGAAGAAGCTCTGCGGCTTCCCGCCTGCCCCCATCTTCATGCTCCTTTCCGAGGACGGCTACACCACCGTGCCCGAGAACGACTCTCTCGGCGCCGTTACCCAGCTCATGATGCACCGCCTGACCGGGCAGCTTGCAGGCTACCTTGAGTTCTATGAGTTCTTCGAGGAGAGCGTGCTTGCGGGCGTTCCCGATTTCGTTGCGGCAGATATGGTGGACGGAGATACCTACACCGTGCTTCCCGCGGCATTCGGTATGCTCAGCCAGGGCATTTTGAACGTTTCCAAGGTAAAGACCGGCACCGTTACCATGTGCCGCCTGATCTACAAGGACGGCAAGTACACAATGCAGGTGGTTCTCGGTGACGGCATGACGCCTCCGAAGTGGGAGGAATGCGGTTGGGATGCTCCCGCGCCCCAGCTTTCCGCGCTGGAGATCAAGATCGGCAGCGTGGAAAAGTTTGCCGACAACGTGGCTTGCCAGCACTATATCATCACCTACGGCGACAACAGAGCAAAGATCGAAAATCTTTGCGCGATCCTCGGCATCGCCGTTGACTACATTGTTGAATAAGAACTCCGACTTTTGATTTACGGAGGAAGGAAAAAGAAATGATCTACATTCTCGATACTGCTGATATTTCGGCAATTGAACACTGCAATGAATTTTACCCGCTTTCGGGCGTAACCACCAACCCCACCATCATCGCAAAGGAAAAGACCGACTTTTGGGCGCTTCTTTTGAAGATCCGCGAGATCATCGGCCCCGATAAGATGCTCCACGTGCAGACCACGGCGGAGAAGGCCGAGGACATGGTGGAGGAAGCAAAGCTTCTGAAGGAGAGAATCGGCGGCAACTTCTACATCAAGATCCCGATCGGTGAAGAGGGACTGAAGGCGACGATGATGCTGAAGAAGATCGGCATTCCCGTAACCGTGACCGCGATCTTCACGCCCGCGCAGGCACTGCTCGCGGCGATGGCGGGTGCTTCCTTCGTTGCCCCTTACGCAAACCGTCTTGACAACATTCTCGGTGACGGCTGTGCCGTCGTCGCCGAAACCGTGCAGCTCTTAAAGACCTACGGATCGGACTGCAAGGTGCTTGCGGCAAGCTTCAAGAACGCAGAGCAGGTGCACCGTTGCGAGATGGCAGGCTGCCACAGCGTTACCGTTTCGGATCGCATTCTCAAAACGATTGCGACCCACCCCATGACCGACTCCTCTATCGAGGGATTCAAAAAGGACTGGAAAAAGGTATACGGCAACAAGAGCATCAAGGATCTTTGATCCGATATTGAAAACAAAAGTTAACATTTTGCCTTTTTAAGAGAAGACGCTTATGGAAAATCGCAAGCCTTATGCACGGGCTATATAAATGCCGCGGGCTTGACTTTGATCAGCCGCACATGGCGGCGGCAACCGTGAGGCGCGCCCTTTTGCCATAGACGTTTTCTGCTGCACCATGTGGCTAAAAAGCTCTGTCGCACGAGAGTGAACCGTTTTAAGCGGGCATTTCCGTGCGGCGAGCGCAGGGCGGACGCGCCCGATGCCACGGCGTTTTAGAAAGAAAAAGGCAAAGCTTCAAGGAGCAAAGGAGAAGTGCCATGAACAAGATTAAGATAGGCTGGAGCGAGGTCAGCATCGTTCCCGAGGGAAGAAGAGTGAACCTTTTGGGCCAGCTCTACGAGAGAATTTCCGGCGAGGTAGAGACCCCCATTTCGGTCACCGCGCTGGCACTTGAGTGCGGCGGCGATCACATGGTGTTCGTTGCGTGCGATCTGGGTACGGCAAGCGAGAAGCTTTTGAAGGCCGTTCGCGAATACCTTCCCGACAACTGCGGCTTTGACAAGAAAAAGCTTCTTATCAGTGCCATTCATACCCATGCATCCTTGGGATACGCAGATTGCATGGACAGCTTCTCATCCTCTCTCAGGGCGCTGACCGCGCTGATGCCCGAGGGCGTGAAATATGCACCGCACGTTACCGACACGTCTGCCGACATCATCCGCGGCGAGGAAGCAAAGCAATTTCTCGTCGAGAGGATCGCCAAGGCGGCTATGGAAGCATGGAACAACCGCGCCGAAGGCGCGTATGCCTGCGGCTTCGGCCGTGCGGCCGTGGGTCTTTGCCGCAGAGTTTGCTACGATGACGGCTCCGCAAAAATGTGGGGTGACGTAAACTCCGCAAACTTCACCGAGCTTGAGTCCGGAAACGACAGCGGTATCGAGCTTCTCTTCACCTATGATAAAACCAAAAGGCTGACGGGCGTGGTTGCCAACATTGCCTGCCCCGCGCAGATCCTGGAGCATCAGAACTACATCTCCTCCGACTACGTTGGCAAGGTAAAGGGTCTGATTCGCAAAAAATACGGCGAGGATATCAACTTCCTCTGCATGATCTCTCCCGCGGGCGATATGTGCCCCCGCGACATGATCCGTTGGGTAGACTCCCCCGTTTGCAAGAATGACCCCAACATCTACCGCGAAAAGGTAATTCCCAGACGCGCAGACCCCTCTATGTTCGACATCAAGGGCTGTGAGCTTGCCGCAAAGAGAGTTGCAAACGAGATCCTCTGGGCACTCGACGACGTGACCGAATACGTCACCGAGACCGAGCTTGTGCACAATACTCTCACCGTGGAAATGCCGCTTCGCCGCGTTACCATCGAGGAATACGAAAACGCAAAGCGCACCATCAAGGAATTCTTCGACAACCTTGAGGGCGACGTTTCCTATGAGGACAATGCACACATGCAGATCTACAGCGGCATCGTTGCAAGATATCAGCTGCAGCAGACGATGGATCTCTACCCCGTAGAGGTACACGTGGCACGGCTTGGCGATATTGCGATCGCAACCAACCCCTACGAGCTCTTCCTCAACTACGGCAACCAGGTCCGCGCACGCTCGCTTGCAAAGCAGACCTTCCTCTGCGAGCTTTGCTGCGGCTCTTACGGCTACCTCCCCACCGAGAAGGCAGAGCGCGGCGGCCACTACTCCGGATTCGTAGGCAGCGGTACGGCAGGTCACGAGGGCGGCGCGCTTCTCGTTCGCAAGACGCTTTCCGAGATCAACAAGCTTTTTTAAAAAGCCCCTGCGCCCGCGCATAAGGCAGTTTTTCACCCCAAAAAAAGCCTCTAAAAACGCACTTATACCCGTATCGGCAAGCATGGAGAAGACAGGATACAGATTGCCTTTTCCTATTGCGGCACGGCGAAAAAACGACTTTTTAGATGCCACCTTTGAGGGATATACGAAAAAAGAGATAACAAATCAACCGATTTGTTATCTCTTTTTTTATGGGGATACGGGCTTATTTTGTTTGCACTTAACCGTTCCAACGCGACACTCGCACTGAACGGTATTTTTTTCGCCGCGAAGCGCACACACCGCATCTGCGCCGCTATTTTCTAAATACGGAGGATCCTCGTTTTTAAGGAAGGAGGTTCAGCTTATATCCCCTCGACCAATCGTAATGCGAAAGATAAGCCGAGCCCGCGGGAACATAGACCTCGACACCGCCGAAGCTCGACGGCGGAGAAAGCTTTTCCGCCTCGTCGGTGAAATCGTACAGAATATAAAACGTTTCAACCGCACTGCCATCAAACGCGCCCGTTGCGATACTACGCAGATTGGAATTTTCGGGAACGGTCACGTGGGTTGCCTTCCCCTGTGCAAAGGCATTCGGGGCAAGACGCGTTACCTTTTTATACTCCGCTCCGAGCGGCAACGTAAGCTCGGTTTGCTCCTTGCCGAGCGCCGTCAGTCCCACGATCGCAAGAGCGCCGTTTTCCATTTTCTCATACAAGAAATAGCGATCGTTTTCATCCGTTTCGGGGTAATGCACGTCAAGCAAGGGAAGCTCGGGCTTGGGAAGAAGCTCGATATCCGCCGCGGTGAAGATGCCCTGCGCGATACGAATATCGTCGATCAAGGTTTTTGTACGCAAGCGCACGCCCGCATCGTTCAGATGGAAATTCGTATCGTAAAAATATTCGGCATCCATAATATAAGAATCGATCATGCTGATATGCTCGCAGAGGATCTCGTTTTTCAGTGCTTTTTCAAGCGCATATCGGCTCTCCCCCGTGCTTTCCTCCGTGATTGCAGCGGCATTCATCGGAGAATAGGAGAAATACACGGTCGCACCCTGCTTTTGGCAGTATGCGATATAATCGTTGAGATACGAAGCAAAATCCGAGGAAAGGATCGAGGGATCCAAAACGATCGGCGTATTCGGATCGTAATAGAGAGGCATTACGTTGTTTTCTCTCGGATAGACCACGTCGCCGTAGGCATTGAAGCTCTTGCTGTTATACACGCCCTCGGGATCCAGGGGGGCTTTGGAATCCGAAAGCTTTGCCACGGCGTGTGCATACATCGCGCCGAGCATTTGCTTTTTACTTTCCCCGCGCAGGGAGAAGAAAAGGCTCGGGCTCTCGTCGATCGCCTTCCACATATTCGCTCCGTTAAAGTAGAGCGAAAGCGTTTCGGCATGGATCTCGGGGGCTAAAATAACGATATCGCCCGCGCCGATATACGGTCTCGAAAGGTCTAACATTGCCTTCGTGCCGATCGCGGCGTACAAGCCGAAATTGATCACGGGCATTGAAAGATGCTCCTCCATCAGCGCACTGTCCAGCCCGAAGGCAACGGACGAGCCGCCGATCACGACCGCCTTTTCTCCTTCCACCGTTTTCAGGCGCTCCACCTTTTCGTCCAAGAAGCCGACGAAGGTATTGCCGTATGCGGGCGGAGCGAAAAGCACCGCCGCCGCGGGAAGAAGAACGACCGAGAGGACGGACAGCAACAGAAGAAGCGCGACCGTGAGAAGCTTTGTTTTTTTCATATTCATGCCTCCTCTCTCAAAATTGGAAGTAGATGAATGTGCTCACGCGGTCAGTCGCAAGCAAAAGCATATACACGAGAAGCACCGACCAAACGACAAATACGA
This sequence comes from Clostridia bacterium, assembly GCA_017504785.1. GTDB lineage: Bacteria > Bacillota > Clostridia > Oscillospirales > CAG-272 > UBA1740. The sequence goes on from JAFVQL010000010.1 coordinate 11,959, forward strand.
AGCCGCCGTTTTCGAGGATCGGCGCGGAGCCGTCCTTTTCTTCCTCGTAAACCACCATGCGGTCCAGTATCAGAAGCAATACAAGCGAAACGGCGACCGTGAGAAGCGCCGTGAAGGAAAGCCCGAGATCCCCGCTCAAGGAGAAGGGCGCGCGCCACGCCGCAGGGCTGACGATGCGCGAAAGAAGAAGCATGGCGTCTGCCATGGAATTTGCGCGGAAGAAAAGCCATGCAAAGCCAACAAGAAGCGAGGTGACGGCCGTTTGCACTACCGCAAGCCACCTTGCATCGTCCTCGATACCGAGACGGCGGCGCAGAGCGGCTCTCGGTGCCCTCGTTAACTGCCCAACCACCTGATACGCGCCGTGAAGGAAGCCCCAAACAAGGAAGGTGAGGTTGGCGCCGTGCCAAAGTCCCGACACCATAAATACGATCATCAAATTCAAAAGATGCCGCCATTTTGCACAGCGACTGCCGCCGAGCGGAATATAAAGATAATCCCTAAACCAAGAGGAAAGCGAAATATGCCAGCGTAGCCAAAATTCACGGACGGTGCGCGCGCGGTACGGATGATCGAAATTCTGCATCAGACGAATGCCCATCACGCGCGAGACGCCGATCGCTATATCCGTATAACCCGAGAAATCGCAATAGATCTGCACGGCAAAAATCGCCGTGGCAACGATGATCCCGATGGGGCTTGCCTCCTCTGGTGCATTGTACACGAGGTTGACGGTCTGTGCGAGCAGATCCGCCACGCAGATCTTCTTGAAATAGCCGACAAGTATATGCTTTGCGCCCATCATGGCATCGGTCTTATTGAAGGTATGCTGCTTTTTCAGCTGGGGAAGCAGGTTTTCGGGGCGCTCGATCGGTCCTGCCACCAGCTGGGGAAAGAAGGAAACGAAAAGCGCGTAATAGAGAAAATTCTTCTCATGCTCAATTTTGCCGCGGTACACGTCGATCACGTAGGAAAGCGTTTGAAAGGTGTAAAACGAGATGCCGACGGGCAGGGCGAGCGAAAGAAAGAAGGGAGATCCGACATCGCCGAAAAGCGAAGCGATCCCAAAAATGCTCTCCATCAGAAAATTGAAGTATTTATAGAAAAACAGCGTGCCAAGACATACGATCAGGCTAAGCGAAAGAAGCAAGCGGCGCACGTATTTATTTTCCGTGCGCGAGATACCGAGGGCGGCAAGCCAAGAAACGAGCGTGGTAGCAAGGATCAGGACGATCAGCGAGGGCTGATAATACATATAGAAAAAATAGCTTGCAGCCAAAAGAAGCGGAAGTCTTGCGCGCTTCGGTAACACAAAGTACAGAAGCAATACGACAGGATAAAAAATCAAAAAAGACAAGGAATTGAAGGTCATACCGCGCTCTCATCCTCCTTCCCGCTTTCTTCCGTATGCGGTGTGCGCGCGCAAACAATACGCGCAAAGAAAAGATTTGCCAAAAGATAAAAAAGAAGCGAGACAAGGTATAAAAGCGCCACTTCTTCCAAGGGGATCTTATAAAGCATAAAAACAAAAAATAGACAAATATGCAAAAATATGTTTACATATTTCGTTATTTTTCGCGCCATTCCGGAAAGTGCCTCCGAAACAAAATGCAATAGCAAAAGAAGCAGAAAAAACGCGAGGGGCAGAAAGCTTGAAAGGATCTGCATAAAGGGAATCTCCTTAATAGCGGAGGGAGGCAGAGCCTCCCTCTCCTTTATTTTGCGGAAAATGCGGGGAAAGTGGGAACGCCGTCATAATCCGTTTCCACGCGGCATCCCGCTATCTCGCCGTCCTTGATATAATCCATCGTGTGCACGGCGGATTTGCCAAGAAGCGCCGCGAGATCTTTATATACCTGATAGGTACGGAAGGTGCGGCCAAAGTCGTTGGGATGGAACGCATTATCGTAGAAATACTCGTGATTCATAAAGTAATCCTTTACGTTACCGAGCACGCCGTCGAACGTATAGGTCCTCAAAATCATTTTTTCGTAAGAGTCGCACCATGAGTCGATATTTATGTACGCTTCCTCGCAGAGGCGGGATGCATCCATGGGGCAGAAGGAGAAATACACCTTCGCGCCCGTGCTCTTCGCCGCATCGATGGCACGGTTCATGTTATTGACGAAATACGCATCGTTAATATTGCACCATGCGTTATTGTTAGGATTCTTCCAATCGTCGGTTTTCCAGTAATTCGCAATATGGTTATCCCAAGCCGTATCGTACATGCTCTTGAAGCGGTTATTGACCGTGATCACGTAGGTATCCTGATACGCCGCCGAGGAGTACGAGCGGTAGCTGTTGCGGTTTTTGTGTTGGTAATCTCCGTATTCGTCATCCGCCTTCGCCTGCAGAATATCCTCGTACGTACCGGGCGCATATTTGAAGCGCGGTGCATAGCATTTGTCTACACCGGGGATCTCGGCATAGCCGCTGTTATACTCAGCAAGCGCGCCGAACACGTTGGAATATCCGCTGATATCCACGCCGCGGAAGATATTATACATACCCTCCATATCACGAAACGTTTTCCAATACAGCGTTCCCTCTCCCATCATATAGGAGCTGTTTTCGGGCGCGTAAAGAATGATATCTCTTTCGTTTGCATAGTTCTGCATTGCCTCAAGATACATGAAGCCCTGCGTGGTACGTGTCGTACCGAAGTTGACAACGACGTACTCTCCGTCCAGCATCTTTTGAAGATACGGCGTGGAGAAGCCCTGTCTGGAGGACGAGCCTGCGATCATAATGATACGCGGCTGATCTGCATTGGCGAGCACGCGGCAGAATTTTTTGGCAAACGCGCCGTCGCTCCTAGAAAATCTCGGCGGCGTGGTTGCATTCAGGATAAAGGTCTTCAGGGTAGCATAGCCGGATGCATCGATCACGGCGTTGCCGATATCATAGATGCCGTCCGAGCAATAGATCGTTTGCAGCGCGGAAAAATTCTTAAAAGCACCGTCCTCCACCATGAGAAGATTCTTGGACAGAACCAAGGTTTTTACGGCGGAGCAATTCAAAAAGGCGTTGCTTGCGATCGAGATAACGGGCTTACCGCCGAGAGTTTCGGGAATGACAACGGTCTGTTGTGCATTGCCCAAATATCTCGTGATCTGCACGCCGCTTTCATTCCAGCCGGGCGTATAGCTCGCTGAAAGATCCGAGGGGCGCGCATACGTGAAATCCTTATAGAGGAACTTTTCATCCTCTTCCACCTTCGCCCAGATGCAGTAAAGCACGTTCGATGCGGTGTTCATCGGGAATTTCGAGCCGAGACTGTATCCCTCTCCCGTGCCGTCCGCCTTGGTGTTGTACTCAAGGAGAACGTAGCCGTCACGGGTGAAGGTTCCGTCGTCGTAAAAGAGCGAAGCACAGCCGAGCTGCTTCATTTCGGTCTCCGAGATCGCAACGCGCAAAAGCGCATCGCGCAGTGAGGTCTCGTAGGTGGAGGCGACCGTGAGATTACGAGAGCTCATATTCACCGTGCCGCCGTTGGTGTTGTAATAATATACGTTGGTCTGATCGTAATTGGGGTAAAGGATCAATCTTCCCATCTGCACAAGATCCGGCGAGAGATCGAAGCTGTATTCACGTTCGGTGGAAAGGATCCTTCCTCCGTCCGCAATCGTGGATGCGACTGACCAGCCGACAAATACGGCATTTTCCCTTCCCGCCTTTGCAGTAATGCGCGTGCCGGGCTGGATCGGCGCGTTCGGATCGGGATGCGAAATGCTGTCACCTTGGCTTGTATCCCCCTCGAACTGAAGCTTATACTCGCCCGTGGTGTCGTATCCCACGTCCTCGGAAACGAAGTCCACGCGCATAGCCTTGGTTACGTTCGGTACGGTGAGCAAGCCGGTTTTATAATCGTAGCTTCCCGCGCTCGTGCTGCGGAATACCGCCGTATCCGAAAGCGCGATCTCAAACGTAGCGGCTTCGCCCGGCTTTACGGTCACGGGATTCTGCGACTTCACCGTGGCAGACGTATTGCTTAGGAATACGGTCACCTTACAGTCGGTATCCGCATTCCCGCCACCGGGCGTTTGTCCGCCGCCGGGGGCGGCACAGGAAAAAAGCAATGCGAGGGCTGATAAGAGCATGATCAAAAAAACAATCTTTTTCATACGGGATACCTCTTTCGTCAGATCGGTGCAATCCACCGCGCGTTTTTCTATATTCTAACATATATCGCAGGCAAGAAAAAGAGCATTTTAAAAGAAAATCTATTTCTTTTCTTTAAAATCTTTTATTTAAACAAAAGAAAAGAAGCGGCTTTGTGAAAAATTCACAAAGCCGCTTCTTTTGCAATCTGCCATGCAAAATCAAATCAGATATTCGGCAAGCTCCTGCGGCGTTTTTGCAACGAAAACGAAGCCGCTTTCGGAAAGCTCCCGCTCCGAGCCGTGCCCCCATGCAACGCCGATCGAATCGATGGCACAGATCCTGGCTCCCTCGGCATCGTATTTGCGATCGCCGACGAGAACGCACCTTTCCTTCGAGATCTCGGGGAACTGCGCCAGCGCGTAAGCGAGCACCTCCCATTTTTTGTCACGGATACGGTCGGAATACGCGCCCGCCTCAAAATCAAAATAGGTATGAATATCAAAAAGGCGCAAAATCTTTTTGGCAAAGTGCTCGGGCTTTGAGGTAGCAAGCACGATGCGCTTCCCTGCCGCGCGCAGTGCGCCGAGAAGGGCGGGGATCCCCGCGTACATCACGTTGTCACACCAGCCGTGCACCTCGTAGTATTCATGAAAATAATCCAGCGCCTTGCCCGATTCCTCGGGTGAAAATCCGTACACTCTCTGCCATTCATCGTAGAGCGGCGGGCCGATAAAGCGCTTGAGGCTCTCCGTATCGCTGCAGTCCACACCCATGCGGGAAAGCGCGTAGGAGAAGCTTTTGACAAGACCGCTTGCGGGATCCGTGAGCGTTCCGTCAAGATCAAACAAAATCAGTTCGTATTTAGACATGTTGCATTTCCTGCCGTTCAAAATCGTTATTATATGCAATTATGCAAATAATTGTTTTCATATAACTTATAATGCGAGAATGTTTTTGGAAATAACGAAGTACATGAGAAGCGCTAAAGCATCCACGATCGTGGTGATAAAGGGAGATGCCATGACCGCTGGGTCAAAGCCGAGGCGCAGAGCGCCGATCGGCAAAAGGCATCCGATCAGCTTCGCGAGCAGCACCGTCAAAAGCATGGAGACCGCAACGGCAAGCGCTACCTGCACGGTTACTTCGGGATTTTGCATCAAAAGGTGATCCACGAGCATTACCTTGCCGAAAGCGACGATCGCAACGGCAAGACCGCAAAGAAAGCCGACGCGCGCTTCCTTGAAAACGACCTTTCCGACGTCTCTGCCCGAGACCTCACCGAGAGAAAGACCGCGGATCAAGGTGACCGACGCCTGGCCGCCGCTGTTACCGCCCGTATCCATCAGCATGGGAACGAAAAGCACCAGCACCGCCGGCAAAGCGGATTCAAAAATTCCCAAGATCGTGCTCGAAAACGTGGCAGAGATCATCAGCAAAAGAAGCCACGGCACGCGGGAGAAAAACAGAGTGAAGACCTTGGTTTTTAGATACGGCGTTTCGGACGGCGACATACCTGCCATCTTCGCGATATCCTCTTCCACCTCTTCACGCAAGACTTCCATTGCATCGTCTACGGTGACAATACCGACGAGGCGGTTTTCCGCATCGACAACGGGAAGCGCAAGAAAGCCGTATTTATCAAACTTCATCGCCACCGCTTCTCTATCCTCGGAGGTGGTGGCGGAGATGACGTGCGTTTCCATGATTTCGGAAAGCAGAGTATCCGTCGGCGAGATCAGAAGCTTCTTTGCCGTCACGATGCCGAGAAGGTGACGCTCTTTATCCGTTACGTAGCTCGTGTATATGGTTTCCTTATCGATCGCGACGCGGCGGATATATGCAAGCGCGTCTGCCACAGTTTGCTCTCCCGTAAAGCGAAGATACTCCGTGGTCATGATCGAGCCTGCACTATCCTGCGGATAGCGCAGAAGCTTGCCGAGTGCCACTCTATCCTCTTCGGTGCTGTTGCGAAGAATACGCTTCACGATATAAGCGGGCATCTCCTCAATGATATCCACGGTATCGTCCATATACATCTCGTCGAGCATTCTGGCAAGCTCGGTATCCGAGACGATGGAAATGATGCGCTCCATGCGCTCGCTGTCAAAGCTCAAAAACACCTCTGCGGCCTGCTCCTTGGTGAGCAAGCGAAAGGCTCGGCTTTCATACGCATCCGAAATAAAGGAAAATATTTCGATGATATCCGCCATGTGGTAGCGCGATACCTGCACGCGGAAATCGGCATAGCGATGCGCCTCGATCAGCCCTTCCCATTCCTCGGCCGCCGCAAGATAATCCTCACGCTCCATTTCTTTATAAAACGGCATAATACGCCTCCTTTTTTTTGCAGAAGCGATCTTCTGCATATATTTTTTCTACTTCGATCGATACCTATACCATCCACAGAAAACCACTCCTTTCAAAAAAAGCCTTGATTGCTCGAACGCTTTTATATAAAAGCGTTCTTTTTCACTTATAGACCGTTATTATTTTACACCTTGTACGCCGAATTGTCAACTGTTTTTCTTCGCATTCTCAACGAGGCTCTCCAGGACCGTCAAAAGCTCTCCCGCTCCCATGATGACCGCGCAACCGCGCTCTACTCTGCCCAATGCCGCCGCCGCTTGCAGAAGCGGCACGTAATCGCCGCCGACGGCGGCCGCAAGATCCTCGGCGCGCACCCTGCCGCCCTTTTCGCGCGCCCCATCAATGTCCGTGATCCAAACCCGATCCGCCTCGGAAAGCGCGGATACAAAATCCGAAAAAAGTGCCTCCGTGCGCGAAAAGGTGTGTGGGCGGAATAAGACCGTGACGGGGGATCCGTGCATCTGCCGCAGCGTTTGCACCGTCGCGCGAATTTCCGCGGGATGGTGGGCATAATCATAGTACAAGGGTATTTTCTTATACGCATGCACGCGGCAGATGCGCCGATCGATCCCGCGGAAGCCCTCGAGCGCGGCAGCCGCGGCCCCAAGGTCGATCCCGAGATAGCTTGCCGCCGCCAACACCATTGCCGCATTCTCCGCCTGAAAGCGCCCCGGCACGGAAAGCGAAAGCAAGACGGGCGTGTGCTTTCCGTCAAAAAAGCGAAGAGCGGCATAGCCGTTCTCCATGCCTACGACCTCATATCGGTAATCGCACGCAGCATCCGTCCCGACGAAAAGGACGTTTTCGATACCGTAGCGCTCGCACATCGAAACAAGCCTTTTGGATCCCGCGGCGCAGAATACGATGCCGCTACGCATCGCAAAGCGAGCAAAGGAGCGCATCAAGGCCTCCTCGGTGGAAAAATAATCCGGATGATCCGCATCGAGGTTCAAAAGAAGCGAAAGCGAAGGGCGCAAAGATAAAAAGCTATCGCCGTATTCGCACGCCTCTGCCACGAGATATTCTGCGCCGCCTATACGAAAGCTTTCGCCCGAGAGAGCGAGCGGCGCACCCGACAAAACCGACGGCTCCTTCGCCGCCGCTGTGAGAACCGATGCAAGCATCGCCGTTACCGTGCTTTTTCCGTGCGAGCCGCTGACGGCGATCGAAAGCGCGTACCCCTCCATCAAAGCGCCGAGCAGCTCGCCGCGCGTGAGGATCGGAATATTCTTTTCGCGGGCGCGCAGGACGTCCTTATCCTCCTCGCCCAGCGCAAGGCTGCACACCACGGCACTCGCGCTTTCGATCGCCGCACCCGCTTCGGGTATAAACACGCGCACGCCGACCGCCTCTAGCCCCCGCGTATACGCATTTTCCTTCCGATCCGCACCGAACACGTATATGCCGCGCGCATGGCAAAAATGTGCCAGCGCATGCATACTGACGCCGCCGATGCCGAGAAAGCATAAGCGCACCCCCTCGGAAAACAAAATTTCTCTGCGTTCTTTTTCATTGTAACGATTCGATAAAATCATTCCGTCTCCCCCCTATATTTCTGAACCGCATTTTGTTTTGTTCATAAAAAAATTACATGTAGTTTGGAAATTATTATCACTCATTATGAATATTTGACACAAAATTATAGTATACTATATGAGAAAAACAAAAAAATGCTACAACACAGGAGAGCACACCATGCAGATCACAGATATTAAAATTCGCAAATTTTTTGACGAAGGTCCTATGAAAGCGGTCGTTTCCGTTACCTTCGACGAATCTCTTGCAGTTCACGACATCAAGGTGATTTATGCCCGTGAAAGATATTTCATCGTAATGCCCTCTCGCAAGAACCCCGACGATACCTACCGCGATATCGTTCACCCCATCAATGCACGCTTCCGCGCAGAGCTGGAGGAGGCCGTGATCGACGCCTATCACGTGCAGCTTGCTGCCATGCAGGCAGATGCCGCTGACGACGCAGTGATCCTCTGATCGGTCATAATTTAAGAAAAAACGCCCATAATAGATGCAGACGATGCAATCTACTGTGGGCGTTTTTTCGCTTTTTTTGACTTGCATCCAAAACGGCACACCGCGGAGGCAAAATGAAGGTACTTCTCTTAATAGACGGATTGGAGATCGGCGGCGCGGAAACGCACGTGCTGACGCTGGCGCGGGCGCTGACAGAGCAAGGGGCGGCCGTTTCGATCATGTGCGCGGGCGGCACCTTTGCAAAGGAGCTTTCACTTACGGGCATCCGCGTTTTCTACGCACCCTTCAAGGGGCGCGATCCCCGCAGTATACTTTCCTCTATCCGCGCCCTGCGCGCGCTGGGAAGCGAAGGCTTTACCGTGATCCACGCGCACACGCGATACACCGCCGCCTTGGCGGGCTTCGCTCTGCCACGCATTCCCCTCGTCACGACCGTGCATCTCAATTTCGGCATCACCCCCATGCAGCGCTCGCTTTGCAATTGGGGGCGGCGCACGCTTGCCGTCAGCGCAGATCTCGTAGAATATCTTACGAAGGAATACAAGATCCCGAAAGAGAATATCTCTTTGACCGTCAACGGCATCGATCCCGCGCTTTTTCCGCCCCTCTGCCAAAGAGGACGGGATATTCTGCACGTTTCGCGGCTGGACAAGGATCGCTCGCTCTGCGCTCTTTTGCTTTGCGTGCTTGCACCGAGGCTTCATGCATATAAAAAAGAGATACGGATCCGCATTTACGGCGACGGAGACGATGCCCACCGCGTAAAGGATGCGGCAAAAAAAGCGAACCGCGCGGCGGGCGCAGAGGTGGTGCAGATCCTTGGATCCAGTGCCCGCATCGCAGAGGAAATGCGCCACGGCGCGATGCTGATCGGCGTGAGCCGTGCCGCTCTGGAGGGAGCGAGCCGCGCGCTTCCGATCATCTTGGCGGGGAATGACGGGTACGGCGGAATTTTGACAGAAGAAGCTTATAAAACCGAGAAATATGCAAACTTTTGTTGTCGAAACAAGGAAAAATCGAGAGCAGACCTCTTATACCGTGACATCGTTTATCTTTTGGAGCATGCTTGCTTTTGCGAAAATATCCGATGGAAAATCTGCGCGCAGGTACAGAGCGAATACACCCCACGGCGCATGGCAGAGGATGCGCTTTCTGTCTACCGCGGTGCGCTGCGGATCGGTGCCATCGGCTACTACGGCTACGGCAATTTCGGCGATGAGATGATGCTGAAAGCCCTTTGCATGCGCCTTTCGGAAAAAGGGATACAAAACTTTTATCCCTTGCAAAAAAACGGAAAGGCAACGCTTTCACGCACGCACCCGATCCGCACAGCCTACAACCTCGGAAAATGCGACCTCGTTTTGTTCGGCGGCGGAAACCTCTTCCAGAACGAGACCTCCATGCGCTCGCTCCTTTATTATTCGGCGCTTATGCTCCTCTGCAAAAAGCGCGCGCGCATCGGCGCTTGCATGGGCATCGGCACTTTGCGCGGCAGGCTCGCCGAAAAAATATGCCGATTTTCGCTCGGAGGATTTTCAAGGCTGTATTTACGCAGCGAGGCGGATGCAGAAGCCGCAGAGCGGCTCGCTCCTGCCGCGAAGGATCGCATCCATACCGCTGCCGATCTCTGCTTTTATCTGCCCGAAGCGATCGGGTGCACGCAAAGAAAAAACAAGCTTCTCTTCATCCCCACGGCGCAGGGCGGGAGGGGCGCGCTTCCCTTTCTGCGGCGAATGCAGGCGATCGGTGCGGAAATATCTCTCGCCGTTCTTTTCCCCGAGAAGGACGAAAAAATCGCCATGGAGATCGCGGCAGAGATGAAGATCCCCGCCCCCCGAAGGATACGAAGCGAAAGCGATTTTTTCGAATGCATAAAAGATGCAAGGCTTTGCATTTCCATGCGACTGCACGGCGCGATCTTCTCCCTGCTCTCCCATACACCTTGCCTGCTCTCTGCCCACAGCGAGAAAAACAGAGCCTTTATAAGGGACGTCCGCAATGCCGCCGCCGCTTGTCTCTGTCCATCACCGATCCTTCCCTTTTTATCCGAAGGGGATGCCGCCGAAAAAGAAAAAGAAGCCGCAGGCAAAACCTACGGCTTCTCACAAATTATTTCATTTTTCAGAAATCGATTGGATTACTGAACTGCGGGTGCTTCATTTTGAGCGATCTCTTCCGCTGCGGGCGCTTCGACTGCGGGTGCTTCAACGACGGGAGCCGCCTTCTTCACGGTCTTCTTTCCAAGCTTTTCAACCGCATCGGCAAGAGACTTGCTCTCCTTCGCGATCGCCTTAAGCTCCTCGTAGATATCGTGCTGAGAATCGGCGGTTGCCTTCTGGCGCTCGGTGATGTTCTTCTGCTCGCGGACAACGGCCTTCTGAGCGGAAACGGCATCCTTCTGCAGTGCGCTTACCTCGTTCTGCATTGCGATGAGATCCTTGGAGGCTTCAACGTTTGCATCGTTGCCGCGAATGATCGCCTGCTGACCGCTGATGATGTCCTTCTGGGTCTGCATTACGCTCTTCATAGCCTCTTCGATCGCGCCCTGCGTGTCAACGAGTGCCTGCTGCTGCTCGGTGAGTGCCTGCTGTGCCTCGCCGATCGCCTTCTGACGGTCGGTTGCAGCCTTCTGCTGCTCGTTTACAAGAACCTGTGCCTCGGCAAGCTCGATCTGATCCTTACCGATAACCTTCTGGGTTGCCTGAATACCCTGCTGCTCACGCTGCGTGTAACGCTGGATATCGTTGGTCTTCTTCTGCTGCTCGGAAATCTCACCCTGCTTCTTAGCGGCAGCGGCAAGCGTTTCGTTCATTCCAAGAAGCGAGTCGGTCATTGCCTGAACCTTCTCAACCACACCGGTCACCTTCGCAAGAAGGAATTCCTGATCCTCGGAAACCTGTGCCATAGCCTCGACGGTGGGACCAAAGTTTGCAAGAGAAGCGAGATCGGGAAGTGCCGTAGCGGCATACGCACCGATCTTCTCATCCAGTGCAGCACTGAGCTTATCCATCACTGCATCCACTGCCTTGGCAACAGCCGCGGAAACGTCAATTTCAATGGGAGCAACCTTTACCTCGGGCTCTGCCTGAGGTGCGGGCGCTGCGGGATAACCGTAGGGTGCCATAGCGGGCATTACGATGGTGGGCGCGGCGTACGCGGGTGCTGCGGGCGATGCAAGGCGGCGAAGAACCTCCTCGTAAGACGCCTTCATAGCAGCAAGCTCAGCCGCGATCTTCTCCTCGAAGGAGGGCTCTGCAGGAGCTTCTTCAACAGGCTCGGGAGCGGGCTCGGGAGCGGGCTCGGGAATGGGCTCCTCCACAACGGGTTCGGGGAAAAGAATGGGAAGAAGCTCGACGATGGGCTTCTGTGCCTTTGCCATGCGCTCGGCAAGATACTCCTGATACTTGTTAAACGCCTCGCCTGCCTTGAATCGGAGAGACATCTTCCATGCATAGTTTGCAAGTGCATCGTACGAAAGCTCGATCGCAGCCATATCGGCAAGGATCTGCTCGTGAATGCTCTTGAATACGAGCGTATCCGCATCGTAAAGCTCCTGCGACTTCATTGCGGCGATCTGGCGCTTTGCCTTATTGGGCTTGAGAGCAAGAGCGGCCTGTGCTCTCTCGTTCTTGTCGTAAGAATTATCCAATCTCACAGCGGCCTTCTTATAAGCCTTCAGCTGCTTATCAACACCGCGGCGAAGAACTGCGATCTTCTTCTGCTGCTAAGAATAAGCTGCCTTGCGCTCCTTCTTGGACATCTCAGATACCGGAGCAGCCTCTGCCTCGAGTGCCTGGTCAGCCGTCATGTTCATTTCATCAACCATAGTGTTCCTCTTTCTCCGTTTCCGGTAATATATTTTTCTGACTATATTATAACAGATATATGGGATTTCGTCAATAGTTTTTCATAAAAAAACGATATTTTTTTGCGCTTACTGCTTGGAGATAGCGGAATCGTTGCTTTTTGAAAACAAATGTTTGCAAAGTGCAGAAAAACGCGCAAATATACGGAGAAAAAATGACAACAAAACCTAACGCGATTTTGCTTTTGCCGTTTTTTGACCTCGTTTTTTTGCCTTTTTTCCCCATTTTTACCGCTTGATCCTGTGCTTTTTTGCCGCGCCTCGGCGCGTTTTTTTCTTCTCTTTTTTTCTTTTCTTCTCTTTTTTCTTTCCGCAACGAAGAGAAAATATAAAAAAAATATCCGATCTCCGCGCTTTTGCCGCGCGGAGATCGGATATCACCGATAGAGTATCGGCAGTTATTTTAATATTAGTGGCAGATGCACTTCTCGGTATCCTTATCGAAGATGTGGATACGGGAAGCATCGATAGCAACCTTGATCTTGTCACCGCTGCGAGCCTGCGAACGGGAGGATACTCTTGCAACGATGTTCTTGCCGGAGGTTGCATCATCCATGCCCTCGAAGCCGAGGTACAGATAGATCTCAGCACCCATAAGCTCGGTAACGTCAACGTCAACCTCCATGGTGGTCTCCGCCATGGTCTGAAGGTACATGGGCTCATCGTGGATCGCCTCGGGACGGATACCGAAGATAACGTCCTGACCGATATACTCCTTAAGAGCAGGGTTGTTTGCCTTGTCTGCGGGAAGCTTGATATCGGTTACGCCGAACTGCGCGTAAAGATCCTCACCCTTCTTCGACAGCTTACCGTTGATGAAGTTCATCTGAGGCGTGCCGATGAAGCCTGCAACGAAGAGGTTGCAGGGAGTATCGTAAAGGTTCTGGGGCGTATCTACCTGCTGGATGATACCGTCTCTCATAACTACGATACGGGTTGCCATGGTCATAGCCTCGACCTGGTCATGCGTTACGTAGATGAACGTGGTCTCAACCTTCTTATGAAGCTTGGTAAGCTCGGTTCTCATGCTCGCACGAAGCTTTGCGTCCAGGTTGGAAAGCGGCTCGTCAAGCAGGAACACCTTGGGGTTACGAACGATTGCACGGCCCAGAGCAACACGCTGCTTCTGACCACCGGAAAGAGCCTTGGGACGGCGCTCAAGAAGGTGCGAGATGTCAAGGATTCTTGCAGCCTCTTCCACGCGGCGCTTGATCTCTTCCTTTGCTACCTTACGCAGCTTCAGACCGAATGCCATGTTATCAAACACGGTCATGTGAGGATACAGAGCGTAGTTCTGGAACACCATCGCGATGTCTCTGTCCTTGGGAGCGATATCGTTTACGTACTTGTCACCGATATAAAGCTCGCCCTCGGAAATTTCCTCAAGGCCTGCGATCATACGCAGAGTGGTGGACTTACCGCATCCGGAGGGACCTACGAAGATAAGGAACTCCTTATCCTTGATTTCAAGGTTAAAGTCCGATACAGCGGTAACGCCGCCGGGATACTTCTTGTAAATGTGTCTAAGAGAAAGACCTGCCATTTTTTAAGTTCTCCTTGTTGTTTTTTATTTTTACATTGTATAGTATAACAAAAACAAAGCATTTTTCCAATTGGCAACATCACGATTTTTAAGATTATTATTTGTAGGTCTTGCACAAAATATTCTGCATCGTTTTGTACGCTTTCACGTCTCTTTATGCCACTTTCTAATTTATTAGAATTTTAGAGGCGTTTTTTCAAAAGAAGCGGCGCGCGAAAGAAAAGCGGCAAAAACTTCCTTTATATTATAGGTCATTTGTATTATAACGCATGATGGAAGCCGTCCAATCGCTCACTTTCGGCACAAGGGAAAGAAGCGTATAGCCACCGCCCGCCCCGATCGCTATTTTTTAAAGCCCCGCTTTATTACCTGATTTCCTTTGATTTCCCGCGTTCTTCAAAGAAAATGAGATAAAAAACGTTTTTCTCCTTTTCTTTTTCGGACAAGTCTTGCCGAAAAAGAGATCCCGCGCGGCTTTTACACAGTGCTTGCCGCGCGGGACCTTTTTATTTATAGGGAAAATTTCGGTTTGAATTAAGCGTTCGCTGCCTTTACGATCGCGGTAAACTTATCGGTCTTGAGCGATGCGCCGCCGATCAGACCGCCGTCTACGTTCTTCTTCGCAAGAAGCTCCGCAGCGTTGCCGTCGTTCATGGAGCCGCCGTACTGAATGGTGATCTCCTCTGCAGCCTCCGCGCCGTAAAGCTCGGCAATGACCGCGCGGATCGCGCCGCAGGTCTCGTCTGCCTGCTCGGGCGTTGCCGTAAGGCCGGTACCGATCGCCCAAACGGGCTCGTATGCGATGATCACGTTCTTCAACTGTTCTGCGCTGATGCCCGCAAGGTCAAGCTTGGTCTGCATAGCAACGATCTCATTGGTGATGCCTGCAAGACGCTCCTCCTTCACCTCACCGAGGCAAAGGATCACCTTAAGGCCTGCTTCGAGCGCGGCCTTGGTGCGAAGGTTTACGGTCTCGTCGGTCTCACCGAAATACTGTCTTCTCTCGGAGTGACCGATCACAACGTACTCCGTGCCGATCTCGCAGAGCATTTCCGCGCTGATCTCGCCGGTGTACGCACCGCTCTTGGCAAAGTGCACGTTCTCCGCACCGATGCGGATATTCGTTCCCTTTGCGGCCTCTACTGCGGTAGCGATATCTACGAAGGGCACGCAAAGAACGATATCGCACTTATCCATTCCCTTTACCATCGGAGCAAGCTCTGCGATGAAAGCCTTGGTGGCAGAGGGAGTCATATTCATTTTCCAGTTTCCTGCAATTACGGTTCTTCTCATTTTCAAATCTCCTATGCGCGCGGGCATTACTTATCCTGCAGGCAGGAAACGCCGGGAAGATCCTTACCCTCAAGGAACTCGAGGGATGCGCCGCCGCCGGTGGAGATGTGCGTGATCTTGGAAGCAAAGCCAAGCTGCTCGCAAGCCGCCGCAGAGTCACCGCCGCCAACGATGGTGGTCGCGCTGCTGTCTGCCAGAGCCTGTGCTACCGCGATCGTACCCTTTGCAAGGGTGGGGTTCTCAAATACACCCATGGGACCGTTCCAAACAACCGTCTTTGCGGAAAGAACCGCGTCTGCAAACAGCTTTGCGGTCTTGGGACCGATGTCCATACCTTCCTTATCGGCAGGGATCTCGCTGGTGTTTACGTACTCAATGTCGATGGGTGCATCGATGGGGTTGGGGAAATCAACGGCAACGGCATTATCAATGGGAAGAAGGAGCTTCACGCCCTTTTGTGCTGCCTTTGCCATCATCTCGCGGCAGTAGTCGATCTTGGTTTCGTCAAGAAGCGACTTACCAACGCAGTATCCCTTTGCGGCCGCGAAGGTGAATGCCATACCGCCGCCGATGATCAGGGTATCAACCGTGTTCAAAAGGTTTTCGATTACGTTCAGCTTATCCGCAACCTTCGCACCGCCGAGGATCGCAACGAAGGGACGCTCGGGATTGGAAAGTGCCTTGCCCATAACGGAGATCTCCTTCTGGATCAGGTAGCCGCAAACGGCGGGAATGTAATCCGCAACGCCTGCGGTGGATGCGTGTGCTCTGTGAGCCGCGCCGAACGCATCGTTTACAAACAGGTCTGCAAAATCCGCAAGCGCCTTTGCAAGCTCGGGCTTATTCTTCTCCTCGCCTGCCTCGAAGCGAGTGTTCTCAAGAAGAACTGCCGTTCCGGGCTTCAGCTCTGCGATCTTCGCCTTTGCATCGGGACCGATCACGTCCTCTGCGAAAACAACCAGCTCCTTGCCGAGAAGCGCGTTCAGTCTTTCGCAAACGGGCTTCAGCGTGAGCTTCTTCTTATCGTTTTTCAAAGCCTTTGCAAGGAGCTCCGCCTTTGCCGCTGCCTGCTCTGCCTCGGGAAGTGCTTCCACAGCCTTCTTCTCCTTCTTGGTCAGACCGAAGCCCTCGGTAAAGATATTGTGGGGCTTGCCCATGTGAGAGCAAAGAATCACCTTTGCACCCTTACCGAGCAGATACTTGATGGTAGGGAGTGCCTCAACGATTCTCTTATCGGAGGTGATCACGCCATCCTTCATAGGAACGTTGAAATCGCAACGAACCAGCACGGTCTTGCCGGCTACTTCAACGTCTTCAATGGTTTTCTTGTTGTAGGTTGCCATAAGAAATCTCCTTATTTTCATTTTTTCATACATTAGATATATTACCATAAATTAAAAAAATAGTCAAGACAATCCGTTAAATTTCTGACAATTTTTCATTTTTTCGGTCTGATGCGCGCGTTTATCGTTTTTTTCAAAATTTTCGTTGACTTCTTCCCTTTTCCGTGATACAATAAAGCCAACGCACTCACCCTCGCACTCGTTTTAAAAAAGCGCGCAAAAGGCGCTTATACGAAGCTCTCTTCCTTTTCGCATCGGCGGCATACGGCCGCGCCCCTTCTCTTTCGTGGAAGAGGCGCATTTTCCGCCGTTTCCTTTAAGGCGCCGAAGCGCGAAAAAGCAAGGCATTTCGCTCGGCAAAAAAAGAAAGCATTATCACGCCGACCTTCAAGATCCGTCCAAAAATCGGATCGCCACATAATATTTGTACTCTTTCGTTTACATTTTAACCAAAAAAGCAAAGGAGATATCATCTTGAGCATCGCAATGACTGAAAAGGATTTTTTCGCAGAGATCACGTCGGTTTTTAAGAAAAATTCGCTTTCCTCGCTTCTTTCCAAGGAGAAGGCGGAAAAGTTTTATATGCTGACCGAGCGACTGATCACGGAAAACGAAAAATACAATCTGACGGCCATTACCGAGCCGAAAAGGATCATTCTCCAGCATTATGCGGACTGTGCAACGCTTACCTCTCTTTTGCCGAAGGGCGCGAAGATCTGCGACGTCGGCTGCGGAGCGGGCTTCCCTTCCTTGGTGCTTGCCATTCTGCGCGACGATCTTAAGATCCTCGCCATGGACGCCACGGGCAAGCGCGTTGACTACGTGAGAGAGAGCGCCGCCCTTCTCTCGCTCGACGGCGTTTCCACCCTTTGCGCCCGCGCCGAGGACGTGGGCAAGGATCCCTCCATGCGCGAAAGCTTCGACTTCGTTACCGCGCGTGCCGTGGCGCAGATGCGCGTTCTTGCAGAGCTTTGCCTGCCGCTTCTCAAGGTTGGCGGCAAGATGATTGCCATGAAGGGAAAAAACGCGCAATACGAGCTCGCGGATGCAAAGAAGGCACTCTCCATTCTCGGCGCGAAGGAAAACAAGGTGATCGACGTCGTTCTGAAAAACGACGAGGAGGAGGTATCTCATCCCTTGATCCTTCTCGATAAGGTGACGAAAACGCCTGCTGCATATCCCCGCCCCTACGCGCAGATCTCCAAAAAGCCGCTGTAAATAAGCATCAAAAGCATTTTTCCCCTATTCACGCTTCCATCCATGCAAAGGATAAGGCGCGGGAAATATTTCCGTTTTTTCACAATATGACAAAAAGCCCCCTTTCCTCTATGCTACAATAGAGAAAAAGGAGGCTTTTTTCTATGAATATGTTTGAAGAAGCGCGCGCCCTCTACGGCACGATCAAGATGTGCGCGCTCACGCAAGGGCAGATCGCGAAGCGGCTCGGCGTGAGCCAAAGCTACGTAGCCAATAAGCTGCGCCTTTTAAATTTTTCTCCGAGAATGCAGGAAAAAATCACAGAATGCGGACTTTGCGAGCGGCAAGCGCGCGCGCTGCTTCGCATTCGTGACGAAAGGCTCATGGAGCGTGCCATATGCGAAATGGCAAAAAAGGACATGACCGTTGCCGAAAGCGAGGCCCTCGTGGACGCCTTTCTTGAAAAAACGGAGATCCGAGTGCCGAAGCACTCGGATCTCGATCATGCGCTCGCATCCTGCCTATCCCTCTTGCGACTCTACACAAACGTCAGCGAGCACCGCGTGACGGAGGAGGAAAACGAGATCGTTCTCACCGTCCGTATGGGACGGTGAGCGGCGAGCGTTAGTGTCCTAACGCGCTCAAAGCGTCGTTTGCTTTGGTCATGAAGGTCTTGAACGTCCAGGAGCGCATCGTATTGGACAAGCCGCCTTCCACGTGGATCAGATTTGCATCCTCGAGCTGTCCCATCGTTACGCTCTTGCCGTTTGCATCGGTGAACATATCCTTGATGGTTTTATCCAAATCGACGACCTTCGTATTCGCGGGAACGATCGAAAGAAGTCCCGAACGCGATTCGATCACGTCTTGAAGCTCAAGCTCGTTAAGAAGGCCGTCCAGCTCGTTGATATTCTTGGAATAGACCTTCTGCAACAATCCGTCGGCCGCAACGCCGTTCTTCTTCCATACGCCGGCGCCGTCCTTTTCGTAACCAATGAATTCACCGATCGCAGTTTCTTCCAGCGTTTCCTGAATGTCGGAGATCTGCTTATCCGCAATGACCGCCATGAAGCCCTCGACGGGATCCGTGCCGTTCAAATAGCCGTCCGCGGTCTTGGTGTAGCCCATCGCATCAGCGACGGTAACCTTCTTGATCGCAGCGGAAAGTGCTTCGGGATCGGACATTTTTCCTACGGTGAGATCCGCAAGAGCGGCGTTGATGCCGGTGGCGTCCTCTGTGCCGTCCTTCCACTTGCCGGAAGCCGAATCAAAGGTGAGGCCCGCAACCGTACCGAACTTCATCGTTTGAATATCGTCGTTCAGATCCCTTACCTCGGAATCCGCAATAGCCTTTACGAGGCCCGTTAACTCTTTATTATCGGGATCACCGACGCCCTCGTACTTTTCGTACCAAATGCCTTTCACCTTTTCGTAGCCCATGGCATCACCGACGTGCAGATCCTTCACCGCCTTCGAGACCGTGGCTTCGTCATCAAGGTCCGCTAAGGTGAGATGTGCAAGACCCGCCATCACGCCGGATGCCTTCACGCCGTTCTGCTCCCATACGAAATACAGCGCATCCTCGGCGTAGTTGCCGATATCCTCGGCATCGACCTTACTGTCATCCGCCTTCAAATAGTATACCTTTTCCATATCGGCAATATCGGCGAGGGTGATCTTATCCACCTCCTCGGTCATGCTGCCGACCTTACTGCCCGCAAGCGTTGCCATGATACCGCTTATTTTTTTGGAATGCGTATCATCGGTATACCAAATGCCTTCCACCTTCACGTAGCCCAAGGCATCGCCGACCACCGTGTTCTTTACGGCATCGGTGATGGCGGCAGAATCGTTGATATCCTTCACGGCAAGCTCCGCAAAGCTTGCCATAAGCCCTTCGGCAAGCACGTTATCCGAAGCGCCCTTCTTATAACCCTTTTCGTACCAAGTGATCTCACCCTCGTAATCCGCAAGGTCCTCGATCACGTTACCGTCCGCATCCACGGCTACAAGCTCGGCAATATCACCGAACGAAAGACCGTTGATCGTATCGTTCAGATCTCCGACCTTGGAGGATGCAAGCTGTGCCATAATGGAATTGACCTTATTTCCTTCGGAATCCAGCCACTCACCCGTTACCGCGTCCTGCTTGTATCCGAGGATCGAAGAGATCTGCACGTTGTTGACTCTGTCATTGATCTTATCACCCGTCAACCCATCGATCGACAGATCCGAAAATTCGGAAACGAGGCTTTCCTCCTCGGTCAGCACGATGTGCTCATCCAGAGAGCGGCGGATCTCGTAGGTATAGTACTTATCCTTGTACTCCACCGTCCCGAAGATCTTGCCAAGAGAAATATCGTCTAACCCCTCGGTCAGCTCGCTCGCGCTCATATCGGCGATCGCACCTACGACCGAAGCAACCTCATTTCCGTTTTTATCGTACCAAACGGTGATGGGCTCCATATCCTCCACGGGCGTCAGCGTTCCGTTCTTTTCTTTGATGAACGTGGGAAGACCGGTCTTTGCCTCCAGCTCCATCAGCTCACCGACCGTCAGATCCTCCATGATATCATCCATAGGAACGCCGTTATCCAAGAATTCGGCGATCGACATATCTGCGAGAACACCGTTGACACCGCCAACGCGCTCACCGGTTTCGGGATCGACCCAGATCAACCGCGGCTCGGCATCGGGATCTACGATGCTGTAATTCGGATTTTCCTTCTGCTCGAAGCCGAACAGCTTGCCGAAATACAGCTCGGAAAGGAAATCGTGGATACCGTCCTTGGAAAAGAGCTTCGTCAGCTCCTTTTCGCGCATATTCTCGGTCAAAAGATTTTCGATCTGCTCGGGCAATATCAATCCGTATCTTTCAACGAGGAAATCCACGGTGATCTGCGCGCTTTTCAGCGAAGAAAGCTCCGAGATCAGCCCCTGAATGGGCAAAGCGGAAAGATCCACCTCGGCATCGTCTGCCAAAAAGCGATCGGTACTCACGCCGAGCTTGTCCAGCGATACCTTCTTATACGCAAAATATCCACCGCCGACCAAAACGCCGACACAGGAAAGAAAACCTAAAGTAAAAGCAAGGATGAAAACGAATATTCTTGCCAAAATAGAAGCTGCTCTCATACTACCTCCGAGGTTTTAAAACTTTTTCGTAAACTAAAGTTTGCTTTTTTCAAATCAATCCACCACAACGCGGCAAATGCCGAGATCGCTGTTTCCAAGCACCTGGATCATATCCACCAAAAGCTGATGCTCCTCTACGGGGAACTGCGTGAAGGAGAGATCCACGGTATCCTCCGAGGGGATCGCGGCCTTGACCTTGATAAACACGTGCTCCTTCTTGAAGTAGCGAATGGTGTCCGCCATGAGCTGCTGAATGCGCGTCATTACGTTGGGGTCTACGGGGTGGCGGAAGATGAGATGCACCTTTTTCTGCGTATAGGTGTATATCGGATCTACAGGCGAATTCGCTGCCATAGCAGCGCGGGCTTCCTCTGCCTTGCGAGCCTCTTCTGCGAGGCGGGCTTCTTCTGCGAGGCGGGCTTCTTCTGCGAGGCGAGCCTCTTCTGCGAGGCGGGCTTCTTCTGCCTTGCGAGCCTCTTCTGCAAGACGGGCTTCTTCTGCCTTGCGAGCCTCTTCTGCAAGGCGGGCTTCCTCTGCGAGGCGAGCCTCTTCTGCAAGGCGGGCTTCCTCTGCGAGGCGAGCCTCTTCTGCAAGGCGAGCTTCTTCTGCGAGGCGGGCTTCTTCTGCGAGGCGAGCCTCTTCTGCGAGGCGGGCTTCTTCTGCGAGGCGGGCTTCTTCTGCGAGGCGAGCCTCTTCTGCAAGGCGGGCTTCTTCTGCGAGGCGAGCCTCTTCTTCCTTGCGAAGCTCGATTGCTTCCAACGCCTGTGCGGCCAAGCGATCTCTTTCCTTCGCTTCCCACTCCAGCCTTGCCTGATTCTGCGCCTGGCGGCGAAGCTCGATCTCGCGCTCGGCGCGGTTCAGCTCGTGCGCCTTGATCTCTGCATCCAATGCAAGACGCTTGCGCTCCAGCTCATATTCTCTTCGCATAAGCTCCTGCTCTTTTTCAAGCATTTCCGCGCGAAGCTTTTTCTCCATTTCCGCGCGAAGCGCATCCATGTCTACGGCAGGCGCCACGGGCTCTTCAAGCGCAAAGCCTTCTTGTAAGAGTTCTTCTTCCGTTTCTTCGGTATCTGCAAGAGAAGCTTCTTCAAATGCTTCTTCCAAGTGTTCTTGTGCAACCATTTCTTCGGATGCGAAATCGAACGCCTCGTTCTCTTCGGGGGCTGCTTCAGTCACGTCTTGCGAAAAAGGCGCATCTTCCGTTTCTTCCCCGTCAAATATCTCGGCTTGCGCGCAAACTACATCCTCTTCGATCGGCGCATCTTCCGCTTCGGAAAGCGCCTCGGCCTCTTCCGATGCCTCGGCTTCCTCAAGGGATTGCTCTTCCACCTCGGTCTGCTCGAAGATCTCTTCGTCCTCGCGCGCCTCTGCGGGCGCGGCCGTATTCTCCTGCACGAAGCTACGCATATAGGCCATTGCCTTTTCATACGCCTCGTCCTTTTCCTCACAAAGCGCAATCTGCGGTGCTTCGGGCGCGGGCTGTAATTTGCCAAGGATCTCTTCAAGCTTATCCTTGATCTGCCCTGCGTGCTCCGCGACCTTTTCATCGATCGTGATCTTCGTCAGCGTTCCGCGCTTCACGGCGCGCTTAATGATCTCGCGCCATTCCGTTACATTCTTGCGCCCCATGGCCGCACGGTATTTATCCGCATCGGCCTGCACGAGGAATCGGTATTCCTACTCGCGCACCTTCTGCGGCACGTCCTCTCCGAGCGTGAAGCGGATCTCGCCCGCCGCCACGTCATCACAGACCGTGAAGTTTCTTCCCTCTCCCACACGTTGCCAACGGATCCAAAGATCCTTGATCGCGCGTCCGCTCTCCGAGATCAGAAGGCGGCGATAGGTAAACTCCCCCTGCGGATGCTCCATATAGGTCCCCGGTGCAAATACGAGCTGCAATGCGATATCGCTCTTGGCAAGCCCCGAGATCATCATGCGGCTCTCGATCTCTGCCGTCAGCTGGATCGCCATTTCGCTTACAAAGCTTGACGAATAAGTATTTTCAAGATACGCCGCATCGGTTGCCGCGATTTTGAAGGACATCGCGCCCGCTACGGCAAGCTCTACCTCTGCCATAGCCGCTCCGTCTGCGGTTTTATGTAAAAAATCGGTACGCATGAAACGTCTCCTTATATTATTCTTTTAATTATTTTAACATAAATAAAACGAAAAAGCAACAGTTTTTTGTCATTTTCCGCGCATGCAAAAAAATATTTTTGAAAATATTTCAAAGATTTTCCGCTCGCGATGAAAGGGTTTTGTTTTTTGATTTCGCGTTCCCGATCTTTGAGAAAAAAGAAAACGCGAGAAATTCGCAGAATTTCAACCTTGATCCAAAAAAGCGCATCAAAAAGAGAACGGAGATAAAGACTTTTTTTCGTCCTTATCTCCGTTTTTTATTCGGTTATGCCAAAAGGCGTTAACATTGGGGCAATACGGATTTTCGGCAGAAATTTTCGGCTAACGACCGAGAGCGGTATTTTCATACCGCGAGGGAGGAAACGAAAATAGAATAAAAACGGGAGAAATTCGCAGAATTTCAACCTTGATCCAAAAAAAAGCGCATCAAGAAGAGAACGGAGATAAAGACTTTTTTTCGTCCTTATCTCCGTTTTTTATTCGGTTATGCCAAAAGGCGTTTGCCCCAAAAAAAGATTATTTTTGGAGAAGGTGAATAGCAAATCCCGCGATCTCGTCCTTAAAGTAAACGAACTTGGGCTTGCCGGTCTTCTCGTCGTAAGTAATGGAGCTTTCGTCAAATTCGATGCCCATTCTCTTGAAATATGCCATTGCACGGTCTACGAAATTGGTGCGGATCGCAATGTGACCGCACTTGCCGGGGCCCTTCTGCTTCATGAATTCGAATGCATCGCCTGCGAAGATGGACTTGCTTCCATCCTTCAATGCAAGGCCGAACATCATCTCGAAGAGCTTTGCAGCCTTTGCAGCCTCGTCGGCATTCTCGTTATTGATACCCATGTGAAGGAACTCAAGACCGAGCATGGTCTTCACCGCATTCTTCGTCAGCGCGGTGATCTCATCCCACTTCTTCTCTCTGATCAGGTCATCCTTTACCATGAAGGAGCCGCCGCAAGCAACGATCTTGTTAAACTTGAGGTACTCAAGAAGGTTATCGGCGCTGATACCGCCGGTGGGCATGAACTTCAGCTGACCGTAGGGCGCGGCCATAGCCTTCAGCATCTTCAGGCCGCCTGCCGCCTCTGCGGGGAAAAACTTAACCGTGGTCAGACCAAGCTCAAGCGCCGCCTCAACGTCCGAGGGGTTGGAGCAACCGGGGAGCATGGGAACACCTTTGGAAAGGCAGTACGAGGTAACCTTGGGATTGAGTCCGGGAGAAACGAGGAACTTGGAGCCTGCCGCGATCGCCGCATCTACCTGCTCCGTGGTCAGCACCGTGCCGGCGCCAACGAGCATTTCGGGATAAGCCTCGGTGATCTTCTTGATCGCCTCTGCCGCACAAGCGGTACGGAAGGTGATCTCCGCTGCGGGCAATCCGCCGTCGATCAGCGCCTTTGCAAGGGGAAGCGCATCGTCTGCATTCTCGATCTTAATCACCGGGATCAGACCGATGGAATAAAGCTGTTCAATCATCTTGTTCATAACAAGTCTCCTTTGTTTTATTATCACTTATCATTATACTATAATCCTCCCCCTCTAACAATTGCAAAAATTGACCAAGGCTTTGCAAATATTGCCCTCAAAAAAGAAAGTTTTGGGACCAAGCGGAGAAAAGGCATTGACAAGCGTTGCGCTTTGCGGTATAATAAATCCGAAGTTTCTAATAAATTAGAATTGAGGTGAAGTCGGTGAACGGAGTTTTGAAGATCGTTACCCGCGATGTTTTTCTCGGACAAAAGCTATACAGAGAGCTTTCCTCGCGCTTTTCGCACGTAGAGATCGCCGAGAATCCGAGCGGTACTGCCGATCTTTGGCTTTTTGACACGCGCACGCATAAGCCCGAGGCAGATGCACCGCAGTTCTTTTATCTTGCCGCAGATACGAAAGCGCTCCCCGAGGAGCGCACGCTTCCCCTCCCGCTCCCCATCGGACTTGCCGAAAAGATGCTGGGGCAGAAAAAAGCATCGCCGCTGATCCTTTTGGAAAACGAGCGCGCCTTGCGGCTTTACGGAAGGCAAATCAAGCTGACCGAGGTGGAATACGCCCTGCTTCGCGCCATCGTGGAGGCGGACGGCGCGTTTATCTCGCGCGAGGCGCTAAAGAGCGCCGTATGGGGCGCGGAAAGCTCCGAGGGAGTTTTGAACGTTTACATTCATTATCTGCGCGAAAAGCTGGAGCGTGATGGCGAAAAGGTGATCCTTTCCTCCCGCAAATCCGGCTACGCGCTTGCAGAGAAATTCAAAAGGGGGAGTGGCGCATGCTGACGATCATTCAAGGCGGCTTTTACGCCGACACGGCGCGCGAGCTGCGTGCGCGCATTGAGGCGCGCATCCGCGCAAGTAAGCCCTCTTTGCTTTTGGTTCCCGAGCAACAGACCGTGACGGCGGAAAGCGAATACGCGCGATGCCTTCCCAAAAATGCACCGCTTTTCTTCGAGGTCATAAATTTCACAAGACTTCCCAACCGCATCTTCCGCGAGATCGGCGGCCTTTCGGACAACTATTCGAGCGAAACCGTCAAAGCACTTTTGATGTGGCGCACGCTTACCGAGCTTGCCCCGCTTCTCAGTCCTTCCTATGGAAGGGTGAGCGATGGTACGGTGGAAAAGGCACTTGCCGCAAGCAAGGAAATGCGCGCGCTCTGCCTCGATGCGCCCACGCTTTCGGAGGCGGCGGAGGCCGCCGCCGCGGAGCATCCGCGCCTCAGCGAAAAGCTCCTCGATCTTTCAAAGATCCTCGCCATGTTCCATACCTTGCACGATGAAAAATACCGCGACAGCGGCGCGGACGTGCTCGCTATGGTCAAAAAGCTTCGCGAATGCCCCGCGCTCCTTGCGGGCACGGAGATCTTCATTGACGGCTTTACCTCCTTCACGGAGGAGCAATACCGCGTTTTAGAGGTGCTTTTAAAAGCGACGGACCTGACCCTCACGCTCAAGATCCCGAAGAACGCGGAGGACGGCTTTGAATTTACCGAGCCGCGCACCGTGCGCGAAAAGATAACGGCGCTCGCCGCAAAATCCGACTGTGAGGTGCATATAAAAAAGGTGGACGGAAGTACAGAGGCACCCTTGCTTTTACAGAGTGTTCTCCCTCTCCTTTGGCGGTCAAACGGAACAATTGACAATGATTATTTACAAAAAGACACAAATTCCTTAAAAATATACAAGGCACCGACACCGTACGACATGGCGACCTTCGTGGCACAGGATATACGGCGGCGCGTGAAGGAGGAAGGCTGCCGCTACCGCGATTTCGCGATCGTTTATTCCAAAGCATCGGCCTGCGAGGGCCTTTTGGAGGTTGCTCTTCGCAAGGCGCACGTGCCCTCCACCCTGCACACGAAGCGAGAATGTGCATCCTTCGAGGCCATCAAGCTGATCGATGCCGCTTACAGCACGGTGAGCGCGGGATTTCGGCAAAGCGACCTGCTTTCGTATGCGAAATGCGGGATTTCGGGCATCGAGCCGGACGCCGTTTGCGAATTCGAGCTTTACTGCGAGCGCTGGCAGCTTGAGGGGCGCGCTTTCCTTTCGGAGGCGGCGTGGAACATGCATCCCTTCGGCTACGGCGCGCAGGAAACCGAAGAAAGCATAAGCATGCTTCTTTCGGTGAATGAAACCAAGGAAAAGCTGCTCGGACCTCTGCGAGCCTTTGCAGAGGATACGAAGGCGGCAAGCACCGTTAAGGATCACGCCCATGCGCTCGTACACCTGCTTTCCGAGCTTTCTCTGGAAAGCAATCTCGCACTTCGCGCCGAGGCGCTCCGCTGCTTCGGAGAGCACGAGGAGGCGGAGGAAAACGAGAGACTTTTCGGGATCATCTTAAATTCTCTGGATACGCTGGTGGAGACGTTGGGAGACTTCCCCGCGGACGCGCGTGTGTTCCGCTCTTTGCTCGGCATTATTTTCCGCTCCGTGGATATGGGGCATATCCCCGCACTTTTCGACGCCGTCAGCGCGGGTACGGCAGATCTTTTGCGCCCCGCCGACATCCGACACGTGTATCTGATCGGCGTGAATGCGGGCGAATTTCCCATGCATCCCTCGGATAGCGGCGCGCTCACGGTTTCCGACAGAGAATGCCTGAAGGCTCTCGGCTTTTCCACCGAGGCATCAAGAGAGGTGCAAAGCGCAAGAGAGCTGTATAGCTTTTCGCGTGCCTTTGCGATGGGAAAGGAAAGCGTTACGCTTCTCTATACGGAGCGCGACAGCGCTTACACCTTAACGCCGCCCGCCGACGCGATCGCAAGGATCGGCGCCATTACGGACGGTGCCGTAATGCCGATCTTTACGGACGCGCTCGATGCACAGCACCGCTTTTATACGGCGGAGGCGGCCATGGAGGGCTACGATCGGATGAACGAAAAGGAGCGCGCCGCCGTTACCGAGGCGCTCGTACGCACGGGATACGGCGATGCACTCACCGTTCTTTCGCGCCGACTTAAAAACGACTCCCTGCATATTGGCAAGGACACGGCGGCCGCGCTCTACCGCGGCGCGATGGCACTGACACAAAGCCGACTTGACAGCTACGTGCAATGCCCCTTCAAGCATTTCTGCACCTACACGCTAAAGCTCACGGAGGAGCGCCGCGCAAGGCTCGACAATCTGAATATCGGAACCTTTCTCCACGCCATTTTGGAAAGATTCCTTTCCGATATAAAAAAGGAAGGAATCGATCACAGCCTGATCACGCCGGAGGAACGCCGCGCGCGCGTGGAAAACATTGCAAGAGAGGAAAGCGAGCGGCTGCTTCGCTGCACGGGCACGCGAAAAAAGCGCGAGGCTCTGCAGATCGGGCGACTGACGAAGGCGGCCGAGATCATGGCGGAAAGCCTTTGCCGCGAGTTTTCGCACAAGGACGGCTTCAAGCCCGCCTTCTTCGAGCTTCGGATCGGCACAGAGGGGGGCCCGCGCCCGCCCAAGCTCCAAACGCCGGACGGAGAAGCGGTTTATATTTACGGAACGATCGACCGCGTGGACGCTTTGCGCGCGGGAGATGACGTGTACCTGCGCGTGGTGGACTACAAAACAGGAAAGAAGAGCTTTTCCCCGAGCGATCTTGAGAAGGGAGAGAACATGCAGATGTTCCTCTATCTTCGCTCTTTGACCGAGGATCCGACCAAGGCGCTTAAGGAGACGCTCGGCGTTCCCGAGGGGGGGCGCATTCTGCCCGCGGGCGCGCTCTATATGAACGCATTGACCGAGGACAAAAATCAGCCAACGCCACCGCCCGAGGATCGAAGGATCGAAATGGCGGACAGCCGCAGCGGTATGCTTCTCGACGATCCGATCTCGCTTCAAGGCATGCATCCCGATTTTCTTCCCATTAAATATAATAAAGACGGAAGCATCTCTGCCACCTCGAAGAAAAATCTATACACGCTGAAGGAGTGGGATACGCTGATGGAAGGTCTTTCCGGCGTTGTGGAAGACATCGCGGGGCGCATGAAATGCGGCGACATTTCGGCAAGCCCCAAAAAGCAAAAAACGCTATCCCCCTGCGAGCATTGTGCCTATAAAGCCGTGTGCCGCAGCTCCGTTTAACTAAAAAGCATTAAAAAAAGAACGCGGTCGCACCGAGAAAGGGCAACCGCGTTCTTTATCATTTTTGTAAAGAATTGTTTTCTTTTTCCGGATCGGAAGGGCAAGCACCATTGCATGCGCCGGGACAACTTTTACCGTACGGGCATCCGATACATTTCGTTCCTTTTTTCTTCTGGCGCACAAGATAGAATACCGCGCCGCCGATGATAAGAACGGTCAGGGCGATCGGCAAGATCTCAAGAAAGGTCATACTACCGCCTCCTTTTTCTTCTCCTTAAGCGCTATATCCGCGTTCTTGCGTTTGAGCACCAAGACGGTAACGAAAGCGATCATAAGAAGAACGATGCTCCATCCGAGCAAGGGCATCCACGCCGCGGCGAAGCCGTTGCCCGAAAAAAGCGTTCCGAAGAAATAGACGAAAAACGCCAGCGTATATCCAACGCCGATCTGCATACCGACGCCGGCAAACAGCCATTTTTTGCTTTTCAGCTCTGCATTCATCGCGCCGATCGCGGCAAAGCAGGGCGGCGAGAAAAGATTGAACATCAAAAATGCAAGGGCGGCAACGCGCGTGATCCCGAAGGTGGCAGCCACCGTATCGGCACTTCCCGCGTTCATCGCAAGCTCGTCAAGACTGAAAAGATTGGAGATGCCGAAGCACACCGCAAGCGTTGCGACTACGTTTTCCTTTGCGATAAAGCCCGTCACGCAGGCGGCGGCAAACTGCCATGCCACGACACCGACGATCGGTGCCACGATATACGCGATCGGCGTTGCGACCGTGGCAAGGATCGAAGCGCCCGCGTTTTCCTCCGTCACGGTCTCAAGCTGCCAAGTGAAGCTTTGCATCAGATGAACGACGAAATTGCAAAGCAGAATGATCGTGCCCGCCTTGACGATATACGACCAGCCGCGCTGCAGCATGGAAACACCCGCCTTGGAAACGCTGGGTGCCTTGTATTCGGGAAGCTCCATGATAAA
Source organism: Clostridia bacterium (assembly GCA_017504785.1). Lineage (GTDB taxonomy): Bacteria > Bacillota > Clostridia > Oscillospirales > CAG-272 > UBA1740. The sequence continues at coordinate 41,469 of JAFVQL010000010.1, forward strand.
ATACGACCTTCCCTTATATCCCGTGACCGCGCGAATAAGAAGCGCGCACAGGAAGATGAGGGCAATACCGATAAAGTACATGAGTGCACCAAGCCAGGGCGAATCCGTAAAGAACGCACCCGCAAACAGCGAGATGACGGGCAACTTTGCGCCGCAGGGCATAAAGGGAGCGAGCAGGGCCGTGGCACGGCGCTCGCGCTCGTCACGAATGGTGCGGCTCGCCATCACGCCGGGAACGGCACATCCCGTGCCGACGATGAAGGGGATCACGGATTTACCCGAAAGGCCGACCCTTTTGAAGATCGGATCGAGCACGATGGTCGCTCTCGCCATATATCCGCAGTCCTCGAGCAGGGCGATCAGAAAATACATCACCATGACAAGCGGCAAAAATCCGACGATGGCAATAAAGCCGCCGACGATGCCCTCCACGAAAAGCGAGGCGAAAATCCCCTCTCCGAGTGCCTCGGCGAGTGCATTCTTTAAAAGCTCCAGCCAGCCCGTCATCAGATCCGCAAACCAAACGGTGGGCCCCGACTGGGAGAGGAAGAACACCGCGTACATCACCAGCGCGAAGATCGGAAGACCGAACCACTGATTCGTCAGCACGTCATCCACCTTATCGCCAAGGTTTCTTTCCCTCGTGTACACCTTGCGCGTTTCCACACTCTTTACGATCGCATCCACGAAGGCATACCGCTTTTTATCCTCTTCAAGGAGCGCCGCGGCGTCCTTTTCATCAAAGGAAGCGGGCACGTACGGTGCCGCCTGCTCCTTTCCGATCACGGTCTTTACCGCCGCGATCAGATGGCGCATTCCCCTTTTCGAGACGGAAACCGTTTCCACCACCGGACAACCGAGCTTCTCGGACAGAAGCGCCGAATCGATGACGGTCTCGCGCCTTTCGTTGATATCCGTTTTATTGAGAGCTACCACAACGGGAATGCCAAGCTCCAAAAGCTGCGTCGTGAAAAAAAGACTGCGCGAAAGATTGGTGGCATCCACGATGTTAATGATCGCATCGGGCTTTTCGTTTTTCACATATTCACTCGTCACGCTTTCCTCGGAGGTAAATGCAGACATGGAGTACGCGCCGGGAAGATCTACGGCGATCATCGCGCCGCCGTCTCCCAAAAAGCTTTTGCGTATCGGGTGCTCTTTTTTATCCACGGTGACGCCCGCCCAGTTGCCGACCTTTTCGCTTCGGCCCGTCAAGACGTTGAACATCGTGGTTTTTCCGCTGTTCGGATTGCCTGCTAAAGCAATTCTCATAAAGCACCTCCCTTACGTTTTTTTGGTTAGCATACGCTAACTCTTGTGCGAAAGAAATGCGGGGCGACCCCCGTTTCATTTTAAAAAGATGGTTTCGGCAAGACGGCGATCCATGCTGTAACGCCCGTCCTTGATCGAGGCGACCAGCGTTTTCTTGCGCCTTGTGATCACCGTGATCGGCGCGCCGCTGAAGCAACCGAGAGAAAAAAGAAAGCTCTCCATTTCCCCGTCACGGCATTCGATACGATCCACGGTATATTCCGTTCCCTCTTCGGCTAACCAAAGATTCATTGTATATCTCCGTTTTTGGTTTCGGTTAGCATATGCTAACCATAAAAATTATACATTTTTTGGGCTGTTTTGTCAAGGATTTTTTTCAAAAAAATGGGAGTTTATAATTTTTTGGCGAAATAACGGATTTGCTTTTTTTGCCATTTATTTTCTTGTGCATTTTCACGAGGTGCTTATTCTTTCGCGCACGCCGCGGCGCACTCGACTGCATATAGGTCTAAAAGAAAGTTTTTTTTGAATTTTCCTTGCAAAACGCAAGGGTTTGTGCTAAACTATCTTCATAAAAGTATTTTTGCGCGCACGCGCGCTCCGCGCGTGCGGAAAGGGGCAATACGGATATGAAGATCACGGACATCATAAGCAGCGAAAGGCCGAGCCTTTCCTTCGAGGTTTTCCCTCCCAAGACGGGGGATAAATTTGAGAGCGTTCTTGCAGCGGCGAGCGAGATCGCCAAGCTCTCCCCCTCTTATATGAGCGTTACCTACGGTGCGGGGGGCGGCACCTCACAGTATACGGCCGAGATCTGCCGCGCGCTCGGCGCGCAGGGCGTGACACCCGTGGCGCATCTGACCTGCCTTTCCTCTACGAAGGAAAGGATCGGAGAGGAGCTTTTGGCACTCAAGGCACGCGGCGTTGAGAACATTTTAGCGTTGCGCGGCGATGCGCCCGAGGGCTTTGATCGCAGTACCGCGCACTACAAGCACGCAAGCGAGCTGGCAGAAGAGATCCGGCGCTTCGGCGGCTTTTGCATCGGCGGCGCATGCTATCCCGAGGGGCACCCCGAAAGCGAAAATCTCGCCAAAGACATCGAAGGATTGCGCGCCAAGGTGGAGGCGGGATGCGAATTTTTAACCACGCAGATGTTTTTCGACAACAACATTCTCTATAATTTCCTTTATAGACTTTATCGCGCGGGCGTGCAGGTACCCGTGACGGCGGGCATCATGCCCGTGACGAACGCCGCGCAGATCAAGCGCATTATTTCGATCTCGGGAAATGCGCTCCCCCAGAGATTTTTGCGTATCGTGGATCGCTACGGCGATAAACCCGAGGCCATGAAGCAGGCGGGCATCGCGTTTGCGACCGAGCAGATCGTGGATCTTTACGCCAACGGCATCCATGCGGTGCACGTGTACTCGATGAACCGCCCCGACGTTGCCGCCGCGATCCATAAAAATCTTTCCGAGATCATCAAGTGATGGCGGGCGCACTGTATCTGCCTCTTGTGAAAGAGGATATGCATCCGACCGAGGCGGAGCTTGCCGCAAGACTGCACGTGCCGCTCGGCTACCGCGATGCGGCGATGGAAGAGACCGAGCGCGCGCTTCTTTGCGAGATCCGCCCCGCGATGACGGCGGTGCGCGTTAAAATTTCGCGCCCCGAGGGGGGCGGGCTTTTGCTCGGCGATCTACCTGTGTGCAGCAAGGGGCTCGAAAAAAATCTCGAGGGCTGCGGTGAGGCGTTTTTATTCGCGGTCACGCTGGGGCTTTGCTGCGAGCGGTGGCTTAAAAAGGTGTCCCTGTTGTCCCCCGCGAAGCATTTTCTTGCCGATGGCCTCGCATCTGCCTATGCGGAAGCGGCGGCAGATCTTGCCGATGCGATCCTATCGAAGGATCTTGACACCGCGCCACGCTTCAGCCCCGGATACGGCGATCTGCCGCTTTCCATTCAAAAAGATCTCATTAGGGTGACGGAAGCAAATAAATATTTACATATCGAGTTAAAAGACAACCTTCTTATGGTTCCGCAAAAATCCGTTACCGCAATTTTGGGAATCCGCACCTCTGCCGAAGGGAGAGAAAAATGAAAAAGAGCCTAAAACAAAGAATCCGCACCGAACGCCTGTATTTTGACGGCGGCTTCGGTACGATGGTGCAGAGCCGCGGTCTGCCGCCCGGCACGCCGCCCGAGCTTTGGAATATCGAGCGCCCCGAGGTGATCGAAGAGATCCACCGCGCGTACGCCGCGGCGGGAAGCCATATCATCACCGCCAATACCTTTGGCGTGAACTGCGAAAAATACGAAAATTACGAGGCACTGATCCACGCGGCGATTGCGAATGCGCGCCGTGCCGCCGCGCCCTTCGGCGCATACGTTGCGCTCGATATCGGCCCGACGGGAAAGCTTCTCAAGCCCTACGGCACACTTGACTTTGAGGATGCCGTAGAGATCTTTGCAAGATCCGTGCACGCAGGCTACGCGGCAGGCGCAGATCTCGTTATCATCGAAACGATGAACGATTCTCTTGAAACCAAGGCCGCCGTGCTCGCCGCAAAGGAATGCTGCGATCTTCCCTTGATCGTCACCAACGTATACGACGAGAGCGGCAAGCTGATGACGGGTGCGGATCCGCTCGCCATGGTTGCCCTGCTCGAGGGTCTCGGGGTGGATGCGATCGGTATGAACTGTGCCTTTGGCCCTGACAAGATGGCACCGATCCTTCGCGAGCTTTTGAAGCACACCTCTCTGCCCGTTGCCGTTCAGCCCAACGCGGGACTCCCTTTCCTAAAGGACGGAAAGACCTGCTTCCCGCTCGACGCAGAGGAATTTGCGAAGGAGACCGCAAGGCTTTGCGAAATGGGCGCCATGCTTCTCGGCGGATGCTGCGGTACAACCCCCGAGTGCATCCGTGCCCTTGCCCTTGCCACGAAGGATATGCCCTACCGCGCGCCAAAGAAGAAAAACGAAACGGTCGTTTCCTCGTACACGCACGGCGTGATCATCGATAAAAAGCCGATTCTCATCGGCGAGCGCATCAACCCCACGGGCAAAAAGCGCGTGAAGGAGGCTCTGCAGAGTCGCAATCTTTCTTATATTTTAGAAGAAGCCACCGCCCAGGCAGAGGACGGCGCGCATATCCTCGACGTCAACGTCGGCGTTCCCGGACTCCCCGAAAAGGAGCTTCTCCCCCTCGTTGCCGACGCCGTGGCGCAGGTGACGGACGCGCCGCTTCAGCTTGACAGCTCCGATCCCGAAGCACTTGCCGCCGCGCTCCGCGCATACAACGGCAAGGCGCTCATCAACTCGGTCTCGGGCAAGCAGGAAAGTATGGATAAGGTTTTCCCGCTCGTGAAAAAATACGGCGGCGTTCTCGTCGCGCTGACGATGGATGAGGGTGGCATCCCCACCACCGCCGAAGCGCGCGTTGCGATCGCAAAGCGCATTCTTGCCGAGGGCAAAAAATACGGACTTTCCAAAAAGGACTTCCTTTTCGATCCACTTTGTATGACGGTCTCCGCCGATAAGGAGAGCGCAAATATCACCTTAAAAGCGGTTGAAATGCTAACAAAGCTTGGCTTAAAGACGGTTCTTGGCGTTTCTAACGTTTCCTTCGGACTTCCCGAGAGAGAAAGGATCAACGCCGCGTTTTACACCGCCGCCTTGGATCGCGGACTCTGTGCCGCCATTCTCAATCCGCATAGCGCACCGATGCAAAACGCTTATTATACGCACTGCCTCTTGCACGGGCTTGACGAGGGCGCAGAGGGCTATATAGCCTTCGTTTCCGAGCATTCAACCGCCGTGCCGGCGGTGGCAACGCCCGCGTGCGGCTCTGCATTAACGCTTAAGGCCGCCATCGAAAAGGGCATGAAGGACGAAGCGGAGCAGCTTGCCAAAACGCTCTTAAAGACCGAAGCCCCCACCGAGGTGATCAACGGGCACATCGTTCCCGCTCTCTCCGCCGTTGGCGAGCGATTTGAGAAAAAAACGCTCTTCCTCCCCGGCCTTCTGATGAGTGCCGAGGCCGCCACACGTGCCTTCGCCGCCGTCAAGGAAGCGATGCCGAAAAAGGAAGCGGCAAAAACGCCACCGATCCTTCTCGCCACCGTGAAGGGAGATATCCATGACATCGGCAAAAACATCGTCAAGGTCCTGCTCGAAAGCTACGGCTTCCCCGTTCTGGATCTCGGGCGCGACGTTGCTCCCGAAGCAGTGCTTTCCGAGGCACTCGCAAGCGGCGCACCGCTCGTTGGTCTCTCCGCGCTGATGACCACCACCGTGCCCGCAATGGAAGAAACCATCAAGCTCCTAAAGAAAAACGCCCCCCACGTGAAGATCATGGTGGGCGGCGCGGTGCTGACTGCGGACTTCGCCGCCCGCATCGGCGCAGACTTCTACTGTGCGGACGGCATGGCCGCCGTGCACACGGTAAAGAAGTTTTTCGAAGGCAAATAATTCAAAGAAAATGCGCCCCTGCAATTTGCAAGGAGCGCATTTTGTATTTCAGACAAAAAGCGAAGGCGCGACGAGATTTTGAGTAGAAATGGAAGCGCGCGTCCCGACGGTGTAGAAACCTACTCCGAGAGGACGCGCACGATCATTTATACCAAAATATCTAAGCGACTTAATACATGCCGCCCATGCCGGCGCCATCCCCGCCGGCAGGCATCATGGGCTTATCTTCCTTCTTTTCGCTCACTACGGCCTCGGTGGTGAGGACGGTGGATGCGATGGATGCGGCGTTCTGAAGAGCGCAACGGGTTACCTTTGCGGGATCAACGATGCCGACCTCCATCATGTCGCAATACTCTTCCTTGTATGCATCAAAGCCGAAGCCGACCTTGCCGCTCTCGCGGATCTTCGCGATGATAACCGCGCCGTCAAGCCCTGCGTTATCCGCGATCTGCTTCATGGGAGCCATGAGGGACTTGAGAACGATGCCCGCACCGGTCTTCTCGTCACCCTCAAGAGTTGCGATCACGGACTCTACGGCACCCATCACGTTGATGAGAGCGGTACCGCCGCCCGCAACGATTCCTTCCTCAACGGCGGCCTTGGTCGCGTTCAGGGCATCCTCGATGCGAAGCTTCTTTTCCTTCATTTCCACCTCGGTGGCCGCACCAACCTTGATAACGGCAACGCCGCCCGCAAGCTTGGCAAGACGCTCGAGGAGCTTTTCCTTATCGAACTCGGAGGTCGTGATCTCCAGAGCGGAACGGATCTGGCCTACGCGCTCGTCGATCGCGCTCTTCTCACCGAAGCCGCCGACGATGATGGTGTTTTCCTTATTGATCTTCACCTGTCTTGCACGGCCAAGCTGTGCAATCGAAGCATCCTTCAGATCCAGACCAAGCTCGGAGGTGATCACCTCACCACCCGTGAGGGTTGCGATATCAAGGAGCATTTCCTTGCGGCGGTCGCCAAAGCCGGGTGCCTTAACAGCAGCTACCACGAAGGTACCGCGAAGCTTATTCAGCACGAGCGTGGTGAGAGCCTCGCCCTCTACGTCCTCTGCGATGATGAGAAGCTTCTTGCCTGCCTGCATGATCTGCTCGAGAATGGGAAGAATATCCTGCACGGAAGCGATCTTCTTATCGGTGATAAGGATCATGCAATCGTCCAGCACGGCCTCCATCTTCTCGGTATCGGTTACCATATAGGGAGAGAGGTATCCGCGGTCAAACTGCATACCCTCAACGACCTCGCTATACGTCTCTGCGCTCTTGGACTCCTCAACGGTGATAACGCCGTCGGAGCTTACCTTATCCATTGCATCGGCGATCAAGGTTCCGATCGCATCGTCGCCCGCGGAGATCGCGCCGACACGCGCGATATCGGCACTGCCGCTGACCTTCTTGGACTGTGCGGCAAGCTCGGCGATCGCGGCATCCACAGCCTTGAAGATACCCTTGCGAAGCACCATGGGGTTGGCACCTGCGGCAACGTTCTTCATACCCTCGTGAATGAGAGCCTGTGCAAGCAGCGTCGCGGTGGTCGTACCGTCACCTGCGGCATCGTTGGTCTTGGTTGCAACCTCGCGCACGAGCTGTGCACCCATATTTTCAGCGGCATCCTCAAGCTCGATCTCCTTTGCGATCGTTACACCGTCGTTGGTGATGAGGGGCGCGCCAAACTTCTTATCAAGAACCACGTTTCTGCCCTTCGGGCCAAGCGTGATCTTTACGGTATCCGCCAGCTTATCCACACCGCGAAGCAGGGCGGCTCTGGCATCCGTTCCATATAAAATTTCCTTAGACATGAAAGAATCCTCCTAAAATCTTACTCTTCGATTACGGCAAGAATATCCGACTGGCTGACAACCATGTACTCCACACCGTCCAGCTTTACCTCGGTGCCGCTATATTTACCGACGATCACGCGATCGCCTACCGAAAGCGTCATAACCACTTCCTTGCCATCCACAAGTCCGCCGGGGCCTACTGCCACGACCTCGGACATCTGGGGCTTTTCCTGCGCGGAGCCGGGCAGAAGAATGCCCGCCTTCGTGGTTTCCTGCGCCTCTACACGCTTTACTACAACCTTATCAAATAAAGGCTTAATTTTCATTATCATACCCTCCTGCATTTTTGCTTTTAGCACTCAAAACCCAAGAGTGCTAAACCGTACATTCTATATTTTATACTAATATAGAAGAAAAATCAATAGTTTTCCGATAGTTTCACATATTGTTAACATTTCCCACGAAGGAAAATCTTTCCCTTACACCAAAGCGGCGCGAAGCCTCTCGAGGATCTTTTTTTCCTCGCGCGACACCTTCACCTGCGTGATCCCGAGGATCTCTGCCGTGCGCTGCTGCGAATAATCCCTGAAGTAGCGAAGAAGGATCAGCCGCCTTTGCTCCTCCGCCAGCTGCTCCATTGCCATTCGCAGAGAGAGCTTATCGAAAAAGCGCGCTTCCGCCTCCTCATCATAGACGGTGCTTTCAAGCGAAAGCTCCTCCTCGCCGCCGATCGGCTCGGAAAGCGAGCGCACTGCGCCGCACGAGGAAAGTGCCGCGGCGGCATCGGACGCCGAGATCCCCACGGAGGCGGCAAGCTCCTCGACCGTGGGACGAAGGCCCATGGCAAGCATTTTTTCCCGCTTTGCGGTGAGAAGCGCACAAAGGCGTTTCTCCTCTCTTGAGACCTTGATCGGACCGTCATCGCGCAGAAAACGGCGGATCTCACCCATGATCAAGGGCACGGCATAGGTGGAAAACGCGCATTCCCTTGAAAAATCAAAGGTGTTGATCGCTTTGACAAGCCCGATACTGCCGACCTCGACCAGCTCCTCCGCATCGTTATACCGCCCGCAAAAGCGAGCGACGATACGATAGATCAAGGGGCGGTTCAGCTCCACCAAGCGTTCCCCTGCCGCTCTGTCCCCCTCACGGTAGGCCTTTAGGAGCGCGATATTTTTGTCGTACACGCGCTCTTTTTTCTGTACTGTTTCGCTCATGGCTATACCCACGGTTACGGGGTTAATTTTTTCCTCATTCGCACAGCAGTGCCGCGACCGACCTTCGATCGCACGGACAAGGAGTCCATGAAGCTCTGCATCACGAGGAAGCCCATACCGCATCGTTCTTCGCCGTTTCCCGTTGTGTAAAAGGGCTCCTTTGCTTTCTCGACGTCTTCGATCCCGCATCCCTTATCCGTGATCTCTACCGAGATCTCGCGTCCCGAAAATAGGCGAACCGATATGTATACAAGCCCCTCACCGCTGCCCCCATAGGCATGAACGATCGCATTCGTGACCGCCTCGCTCACCGCAAGACGGATATCTCCAAGCTCCTCCACCGTTGGATTCAAGACCGCAACGAATGCGCTGACGGCACTTCTTGCAACGCTTTCATTCTCGCTTTTCGCGGGAAGCCACAGCTTCATTTCATTTTCTGCTCTTTTCATTTTCTCTTCCTCTCTTCATTGCTTGCGGATGCGCCCGTGCAAACGGTGATATTCTTTCGCCCATCGATCCCGGAGAGGCGCAAAAGCTTCTCTGCCATGGGTGCAAGCCCCGAAAGCACAACGCAGAAGCCCAGATCCTCCCCCAGCGCCGATCGGCCGAGGATCAACGCAACGCCCGAGCTATCCATGAATCGGACGGACGAAAAATCCAGCCGCAAGACCCGCGGCCGATACGTAAACACCGCGCGGTCGATCGCCTCGCGCAAGGGCTTGGCCTTGTGGTGATCCACCTCGCAAAGCAGAGATGCGTACAGCACGTCCCCTTCATAGGTCAAAGAGAGATTTTCATTCATAGCACTATCCTTCATTTTGCGCCGCAACGAAGGCGGCTTCCTTCCTAACAAAAAATACAAAGCGAAAGCGCGTTTTGCGTTTCTTTCTCCTGTATTATAGCAAAGGTAAAATGAAAAAATTGTCATATGACGGAAAAGAAAATTATTTTTCAACATCCTCCTTATTTTTCTTTATCGAAGCCCCGCGTTGGGCTTCCAGAAGATAAAGCCTGCGAAGAATGTTCAGCATCACCTCGCGCTTTTTCACCTTATACGTTTTTTCGCTCACGGTGAAGCGGCTTTTGGCATACCCGCGCTTTGCGCCGATCTCCTCGATGTATCCGAGCGCATCCTCTTCCCCATCGCAAAGCTCGCGCGCCGCCGTGAAGATCCTGCGATTGAGATACTCATACTCCATACGCACGCGCAAGGGCGCATCCCCCTCTTTGATCGCGCTTTCGCGGCGAAAATAATCCGCGCAAAGCGCCGTTGCCAGCCGATCGGCACTTTCGGGTATGCAAGCGCCGTCAAGACTTTCTTCCTTATTATACATTTAAAACACCTCCTCCGACGGTACAGGACAGCTCCGTCGCAAGCAGTATCAGCTTCTCCTCAAGCAGGGCAAGATCCCTTCGTGCGGCCGCCACCTGTCGCGTCATGCGCGAAAGCGAGCGCTCCGTGATCGGCGCCTCCCCCAAAAACAGCATGGGAGCAACGAGCTCCCGAACGTTGAGCCGCACGTTCGCACTGCGGCTGTGATGCACCACGGTATGAATCTCCTTCTCAAGAGGAAAAAGCGAACCGAAAAATTCGCCGTCTTCATACGCAACCCATTCCGTAGGCAATGACAATCTCTCCTTTCGTCACGTTTTTATGTAACATTTGGCAAAGCAGTAACCTGTTACGTGACTATAATAACATAGAATAAAGTCACTTGTCAAGCGAATTTTGTCGTTTTTCTCATTTTTTTCAAAAAAATCTATTGCATATTAAGTGACTTTATGGTAATATAATGATATAGAAAAAAAGGCATCACAATATGCGATGCCCGAAAAAGAAAAGAGCGTGACAAAATGATTTCGACAGAACTAAAGGCAAGGCGCAAGGCACTCGGGCTTACGCTGGAGGAGCTTGCGGAGCGCATCGGCACGAGCAAGCAAACCATTCACAGATACGAAAACGGACAGATCTCCAACATCCCCCCGGAGAAGGTGGAGGCGCTTGCGACTGCGCTTGAAACCACCCCCGCCGCACTCATGGGATGGGAGGGCGAAGCGGAGAATTTTAGGGAGATCCCTTCAAAGCGGCTTCCCCTCCTTGGGCGCATCGCGTGCGGACAGCCGATCTATGCCGCCAGCGAATACGGGAGCTTTTGCACGCCGGGGGGAGATATCGATGCGGATTTCTGCCTCGCCGCCAGCGGAGATTCCATGATCGGTGCGCGCATTTTTGACGGCGACATCGTTTTTATCCGCGCGCAGGACATGGTGGAAAACGGAGAGATCGCCGCCGTCGTGATCGAGGATGAGGCGACCTTAAAGCGCGTGTATTTCTACCCTGAAAAAAGCAAGCTGATCCTCTCGCCCGAGAATCCCAAATACGAGCCTTTGGTGTTCATCGGAGAAGAGCTGAATGCAGTTAAAATTCTTGGAAAAGCGGTGGCATATCAAAGTCGCCTGCTTTAAATGCCAATAATACGTTGCAAATCATTTCGCTGGGAGAGCCGTGACGGCTCTCCTTTGCTTTTTTCTTCGGATGCAAAAGAAGCTCCGATGCGAGCGCAAGAATGCGCGAAGGCTCCGTGCCCCCAAGCAGAATATCGCCCGCGAGAAGCTCGCTTTCCCGCTCCGTATTATCACGCAGAACCAGCGTAGGGATCCCGAGGATCGCCGCCTCCTCCTGCACACCGCCCGAATCCGTCAGCACCAAGGGTGCGGCGGCAAGCGCGCCGTAAAATTCCTTTACTCCCATAGGCGGCACGAGAGAGATGCTCTGCGCGCCCGCAAGCGCAAACGCCGCGATCCGCTGCACGCGCGGGCTTGGATGCACGGGATACAAGATCGAATACGTTGGAAAACGCTCCGAAAGCATCCGCACCGCCGAATAGATTTCACGCATCTTCACCTCGCTATGCTCGCGGCGATGGAGCGTAAAAAGAATTGTCTTCCCCGCTTTTGGCTTTTTTTCAAGTAGCATGTGCACCGCATCCTCCACCGTGTTTCCCAAAAGGAAGATCCTTTTTCGAGGGACACCCTCGGAGAGAAGATGCTCCATGGCAGCGGGTGTTGGCGCGATATGGAAAAGCGCCATAGATGCGATGCTCCTTCGAAAGCTTTCCTCGGGAAACGGAGAAAACGCATCTTTCGAGCGGAGCCCCGCCTCAACGTGCAAGATCGGGATACGAAGCAAAAAAGCGGAAAGCGCGGCGGCATAGGCCGTTGCCGTATCGCCTTGCACGATCACTGTCTCGGGGCGGACTTCTCTAAACACGCCGCCGAATATAGAAAGCAAATGCGAAAGCATTGCGGGCAGATCCTCTCCGAAATGCATGGGAGGAAGCGCAATATCCGCCCGTTCCCCGAATGCATCCAACACACCGGAAAGCAGATCTGCATGCTGCCCCGAAAGAATGACAAATGGGGAAAGAGCGCGCCCTCGCATCGCCTTGACAAGCGGCAAAAGCTTGATCCCCTCCGGTCTCGTGCCGATCACCACGGCGATCTTTTCGCATTGCTTTTTTTGCATCCGATTCTCCCCCGCTTTTTACTTTATAGAGTATATAATTTATACAGTATATAATATGAAGAGAATATATAAAAATCACCTGTTGCCCGAAAGCAACAGGTGATTTGTTTTTTAATGAAGGAATTATTCAGCCACAGCATCGTAACGAGCGATGATGTCACACTCAATACCGTAGACCTTTGCCGTCTCTTCGACTGCAGTCCAAGCATAGCCCGCTGCTGCTGCGAAGAGCTCTGCATTTGCCGCAATGCCGCTGATCTCAACGGTTGCACCTGCCTCTGCCTTGTAGAAGTCACCCTCTACAACGAACACACCGCCGGCAATCTTGAATGCGGAAGCGGAATCCAAAGTTGCAAGCATCTTGCCGTAGTAACCGAGGTTTTCACCGTCGATCTCAAGCGTTGCGCCGTTCTTCAGCGTGAATGCCTGTGCAAGATCAGAGCCGAAGGCCGCGCCTTCTCTCGAGGAATAGATCTTCAGCGATCCGCCGTTAATCTCATTGATGCCGAGGATAGGAATCGCATAACCGTTCAGATCCAATACATAGTCTGCCTTAAGAACAAGGTTTTCAATGCTGAATACATTCTTCTTACCGATTGCGAACGTAGTTCCGTCCTCATACTCGCCGGACAGCATCAAAGCCGTCAGATCCGCAGGATCGGTGTAAGGATCGCAAGAGCCATCGGGCTTCACAGCCACAAGATAGAAGCTCATAGAATCGTAGAAGGGAGTCACTTCAATGGTCAAGCCTACCCACGCCGCATCGACCACGTTGCCCTTCTTATCCACGCCCTCTGCCGCAAACGCATAGGTTCTGTTGGTGGAGTGACGATAGAAGAGCTTTGCATCGTAATAATCGGCGTAATCATAGTATACAGTCTCGCCCGCAGCAACGTACTCCTTTACGTCCTCTGCCCATACGAGCAGTACAACGTCAAGTGCATCGGCTACAAGGTAATTCGCATCAGCGGAAGCATCGCCTACCGCTACCGTCTGCTTTTTAGCAGCAATCACGAGAGCCGCATCTGCCAAGGAAACACCCTCGGGAAGAGTCGCGCCCGCGAAGGAATTCGAATAGGTCAATGCAAGACCCTTGGAAAGAACCACGGTGGATTTTTCGGAAGCGGGAATCTTCACGCCGAGGATCGCACCGCCAAGAGTTACTTCATAAGTACGAGCCGCATCCGCAAGGAGCGCATCCTTTGCGATCACGGTTGCATCGATATCGGCATTGATGCTTGCGCCTGCGCCGAGATCAAGAACGTAATTACCGGAAAGAACGAACGAACCGCCGTTGATCACAACGTCACTGATACTTGCGTTAACCTTGACAAGGGAAGCTGCCTTTGCAAGAACGTTTGCGCCGTCAAGGGTGAAGCCGCAAGCAGCCTCGAATACGGAGGTGCTGCCCGTGATAACGGCACCCTCCTTGGAAGAGGTGATCACCGCGCCCTGTGCATCTGCGGAGAGCAGGAACGCGCTTGCGCCCTTAACCGTCAGATCAAAGCCTGCAAGATCCAGCGTGATCGGTGCGTTGATCGCAAGAGGAGCACTAAGGGATACATCGCCAAGGAGCGTCACTACGGAGCCCGACGTTGCCCCTGCGATAAGAGACGCAACGTCTTCCTTTTTCGTAACGAACTCAACCACTCCCTCAGCATCCTCGATCATCGCATATACGGGTGATTCGGTCTTGAATTCGGGGAACAGCACGTAGTAAGAGTTGATCGCAGAAGTGGGAACCGAGGTAAGCACGGCGCCTTCCACGCTGTACAGATGCCAATTGCCGGTAAAGGTATAAAGAATACCGTCAAGGTAATACTGCCGTTTGAACTCTTCGCCATCATATACAATGGGAGAATCTACCAAAAGAGGCGTATATCCTCTGGAATCAAACACCTCACCGGTATGATCCACAGCCCATTTATAGAAAGCATACTTTGTCTTTTTAATGAAGTTGAGCTCCGTCGAAGCCACACCCGTCAAGGGGTTCACACGAACGACCTCTTCCGTTCGGAGACTGGGACTCAACGTATAATCAAAGGCATAACCGCCAACCTCAACACGCAGAGGCTCCTGGATGGATGCATCCTCGATGGGTGCAAGAAGAACAACCTTTGATCCGGAACGGGTAGCCGCATATTTCACAGCCTTATCGAAACGGTCGTAAGCCACTTCGTTACCGCTCATTTCAACTACCTTGCACTTGGGTTCTCCGGGAGGATAGGGATAATCTGCATTATATTTAATGAAGGGATATTCTACCGCGTGCAGATCGGGGAATGCACCGCCGTTCTGGGTTCTGTATCTAAAGAATTCGCGAAGCTCGCGGCTCTCCTCGTACTGCGCGATATAAATATTATCCACGTTCAGATGCTGAGGGCCCGAAAAACTGGAGCCGGAAACACGGAACGCTCTGAAGTAAGTCGAGTTCGCGCTCCAGAAAACGCTCAGGTTGCTACCGGTGATAACCGTGTCACCGATCAAGAACTTTGCAAACAGCTGACCGTCAATGTAAGCGTATCCCTCGGTTCCGTCCGCTAACTGGTTGGTCGACAAAGCATCGGAGACCATGTTTTTTGTTGGGCCGCCAACCTTCACGACGATAGTCATGTGATACCATCTATTGTTCTCGGGGATAAACTCGTAGCTACCCTTTATACCAAGGATAGAGTCATTGGCAACAAAGCGCGCTTCGGAATCCACCAATTCTTTGCCGTTCATCTCCTTACGAAGCGTGAACCACATATCTCTGTTGGCCAAGTTTTGGTGGTTTCCGACGTCCCAACCCATACCGATGGATGAAATCGAGGCCCAGTCGTCTGCCATGAAGTCGTAGTCGGTGACAAGGTAATCACCCTTACCGAGGAAGCCATACTTACTTGCACCGAAGTCGATGTAAGTGGTTTCTTTGTTGAGATCTCCGGTATTTCCGGGGAAATCCATCGAGTAGTACTTATTACCGTACTTCTCTTCCACGTTGGCGCTGGCGCCGCCCGCTTCCTTATCCGCCTTCTTGCTACCGTCATAATCAGCGAGAACCTTCACAGGCTCTGCCGCAGCCGCAGCGGAGGAAACGATTGCTCCTATGCCCACGAGCATAGAGACCAGCACGCTCATGATTAAAAATTTTTGCAGTTTTTTCATACAATTCTCCTATGTATATAAAACTTTTATGAAAAACGAGGGAAATAAAAAATGGGTATACTGACTGCATGATATATTTTACATATATATTATAGCACACGCATCTTTATTTTTCCATAGGCAAAAAAGACGATTTTATAAAAAGAATTATATGCAACATACACAAAATGACCCGCCGCCGAAAAACGGCAGCAGGTCATTTTCTTTGGGCAGTCGCAAAATCAATTCTCCGAATGCACCATCTGCATTTCGGCGGCCTTGGCGGCAACCTTATTCACGGTTTCCGGCGCATGGAAGGTGGGAACCACCTGCTTCATCGCCTCGGTTACCGCGATGGCACCGATCTCGCCCTGATGCGCGTCCACAGCGGCACGAAGAATATCGAGCTTTTCGTCCACCTCTTTTCGGGTATAGGGCGTATCCTTTTCGATGAAGATCATGTTGTTTTCCGTTTTATCCAGCGTTTCGGTCTTGATCAGAAGCTCCTCATACAGCTTCTCACCCGGACGGAGTCCGGTCTCAACGATATCAATATCGCGGTACGGCACGAGGCCCGAGAGACGGACCATGTTTTCCGCAAGATCCAGAATGCGAACGGGCTTGCCCATATCCAAAACGAAGAGCTCACCGCGCTTCGCCATCGCGCCCGCCTGCATAACGAGACCCGATGCCTCGGGAATGGTCATAAAGTAACGGATGACGCGCTTGTCCGTGATCGTGATCGGGCCGCCCGACTCGATCTGGCGGCGGAAGAGCGGAATGACCGATCCGTTCGAGCCGAGAACGTTACCAAAGCGAACCGCGGCAAACGCAGTTTCGCTATCCTGCCTGCACTGCACGATCATCTCACACACGCGCTTGGACGCGCCCATGACATTGGTGGGATTCACCGCCTTGTCCGTGGACACGAGAATAAACTTCTTAACACCGTATTTTTCCGCCATATCGGCCGTATTGTAGGTGCCGAGGCAGTTGTTTTTGATCGCTTCCTGATTGCTATGCTCCATCAGCGGCACGTGCTTATGCGCCGCGGCGTGGAACACGATGTCGGGACGGTAGTGTGCAAACACCGCCTCAAGGCGCGCACGCTCACGCACAGAGCCGATCTCTACCGAAAGATTCAGCTTATCGCCGTGGCGGCGGATAAGCTCCTGCTGAATGTCGTAAGCGTTGTTTTCGTAGATATCAAATATGATAAGGCGTGCAGGCAAAAGCCTTGCGATCTGACGGCAAAGCTCGCTTCCGATCGAGCCGCCGCCGCCCGTAACGAGTACGGTCTTGCCCGCATAAAAGGCCTTGGTCGCTTCGTCGTTTACCTTCAAAGAATCACGGAACAAAAGATCCTCGATACGCATCTGGCGCAGAACGCGGCGATCGCTCTCGGTATCCAGTCCGTGCGCGGACGCTTCCTTGATCGGGAAATCGTAGAGCTTGACCTTACAGCCCGTGCGACTGTAAAACTCGTGTATCTCACGTGCCATCTCACTCGTCAAAGAAGGGACGGCAATAAAGATCTCTGCCACGGGCAGCGTTCGGATCAGCTCGATCGTTTGCTCGCTCTCGGGATATACCTTGATGCCGGCAACGCGATTGCCGATCTTATCCGCGCTGCGATCGATAAAGCAAATGGGATAATAGTGCGAGCGCGCGTTGCAAACGAGCTCCTCCGCAAGGAGCGCACCTACGGTGCCCGCACCGACGATGGCAACGCAGATCTTATTGCGAAGCGGACCGCCTCGGTGAAAATAACGGTAACCCTGCTGATATACAAGGCGCGAAAGGATCGTCACGATCGCCGTACCGGTAATGATGCCGGTGCTCGCCTGCATACCGAGATCCGTAGCCGCAAAGGGCGCCGTGATCGTCACAGCCAAAAGGCCGCCGAAAAAGTCCGCCAAGATCACCATAAGGAACGAATGCGTATTCGCATAGCGCCACACGTTGAAATACACCATGAAAAGCAGGCGCGAGGCGAACATACATGCATAGAAAAGCAGACCGCAGAGCACGTAGCCGATCGGCTCCAAGGCAGTCTCCGTCCCCGCGATCGAATGAAAGAGCGCGGAAAGCACGTAAACTCCCGCAAAGATAATGCTGTCGATGATATAGAGGATGACCTTTCTGCGTTTTTTGAAGAAATCAAAAAAATCCATATAGCCTCTCAAAAATTCGCGCAAAGGAACTTGCGCGTGATAAAATGCTCAAAAATGTACGAGCACAATTGTCATTATACCATACATCCTTTAAGATGTCAAGTTTTTTCGTTTCCAATCGCCGAGAAGCAAAAAAAAGGCCCGCATCTTTCGCTTCTGCGATAGAATACGGACCGTTAATTCTGTTTTTTGCCATCGGACGGCGCAAAGCCGTCGCGAAGATAAGAGGAGAGCACGGCGGCATCCAGCTTCTTTTTGTTTCCCTTCACGGTCAGCGAAAGATTTTCTATGGAAAACACCTCTTTCGCCACCTCGCGAATGCGCTCTCCCGTGACGGCACGGTACGCCTCCACACGATCCGAAAGGCATCGGTACGGAAGCCCCAAAATGTGGGCATCGTAGGAAAATGTAAAGTTCAGTTCCCGCGCATCATCGTAGAGAAGGAATGCGTTATCCACGTACGGTGCTTTGATCAAATCCTCTTCTTTGCAAACATTTGTTTTCAAATCATTCAAAATTTCAAGAACGACCGCAATAGATTCCTTCACATCTTTTTCTTTTATCTCGAAGGAAAAATAAAAAAGTCCCGCGTTTTTATAACGGTCGATACCGCCGCTGATATCGTAAAACAGACCGCGCTTTTCGCTCATTTCGACAAAGAAGCGAGCACCGTAGCCCGACAAGAGAAGATCATAAAGCAGATCAAGCTCCGCTGATTTTACGCGCGACATATCCACGTCGAAATTAAAGCGAAGCATCGTAAAATCCGCGCCTTTCAAAAAGACCGCGCCGCCGCGCCGCCCGAAGCTTTGCGGAAGAAGGGGCAGAGATTCTCTTTTTTCTCCGCGCGGCAATGCATATTTTTCGACCGTTTGCAAAAGAGAGGAGATCTCTCCTTCTCCCACGGCACCCGTCGCGTAGAAAAAGAGATTTTCCGTCTCGAAGATGCTTTTCCTGTACGCCTCCAGCTTGCGTCCCGTGATGGAAGACACCGAACGAAGCGTTCCCACGATCGGATTTTTCAAAGGACTGTCGGGATACAAGGAGCAAAGCGTGAATGTCGCAAGAGAGTTTTTTTCATCTCCCTCGCGGATCTCAGCCTTGATGCGGAGTCTCTCGAGATCGATCTCGGATCTCGGAAGAGATATCTCCGAAAAAACGCGGCAAAGGATCTCGGCGCCCTTGGCAAAATGCTCCCTTGCGCCGCTGACGTAAAAATGCACCATCTCGTTAAACGTAGCGGCATTGAATTCCAGACCGAAGCGATCCAGCTCGGCATAAAGCCTCTCGCCCATCCGATGATGGATATTGCGGATCGCGATATGCTCAAGAAAATGCGTGATGCCGCTCTCGCTCTCCTTTTCGTAGATGCTGCCCGCGCGCACGAACAGTGAGAGATAGAAGCCGTGCTGTGCGAGATTTTCAAATGCATAGATCCTTACTCCGTTTTTGGCGACATATTCCTTTTCCCGCATCGCATGCTCCTTTCTTTGCTGTTCCGGAGGGCGGCAAAAGCCAAAAGTCCTGCCACCCTCGATTCTTATATTACAATAAATTTAGTCGATGGACTTGTCGATCGCAAAGCGCGTGATCTTGCGCGAGGTATTCTTCGGGAACTCCTCGGCACGCAGCTTCACCTTGCCGACGTGCTTATAAGATACGTTCTTCTTATTGATCTCCTTAACGGCATCCTCGAAATAGGTCTGCGCGTCGATGATATTATGCATAGCAAGTGCCTCGCTGTCGGGATAGATCTCCGCAACGATGATCTCTTTCGAGGGATCGGACTTGCTTTCGCCCGCGTAAACAACGACCTCACCGACACCGTATACACCCTGGATATCGGTTTCGATCTCCTCGGGATATACGTTCTTACCGTTGGAGAAGATGATAAGGTTCTTCAGACGGCCGGTGATATAGATCCACTGATCCTCGTGACCGCTGATGGGATTCTTCTCGACAACGACCTTTCCGTAGTCACCCGTTCTGAAATAGCCCTCCTCGTCGAATGCGGCCGCAGTTGCCTCCTCGTTCTTGAAATATCCGATCATGCGGTTGGGGCCCTGATAGCAGATCTCGCCCTCGCCGTTTTCATCAGGATCGGCAATCTTTACGTGACCGCCGATGATGGGCATACCGACCGAGCCCTTCTTGCGATACTCGTTACGGTTGCAGGAGATGAGGGGCGCGCACTCGGTGATGCCGTAGCCGTTCAGGATAACGACGCCGATGCTCTCGAAGAAATCGATAATATCCTGATTCAGCGCCGCACCGCCGCAGATGATCATTTCCAGCTCGCCGCCGAAATTCTTTAAGATCGTGCCGAACAGCTTTTTGCGAAGGTCGATGCCGACGCGGCGAAGCGCGTTCGAGATCTTGATCATGGTCTTGACGAGCTTCAGCTTGCCCTGCTTCTCAATTCCGGTCATGATGCGCTTGTAGAAGGTCTCCACGAACAAAGGCACGAGCACAAGATGCGTGGGTCTAAAGGTTGCAAGCTCGTTCATGATGTAACGGATGCCTGCGGAAATATAGATCTCACAGCCCTGCGCGTAGTGGCCGACGAAATTGACCGTGGAGCCGAAGGTGTGGTGCGGAGGCAGCACGCACATGGTGCGCTCCGTGATCTGGAAGTTATACATACCCTGCTCCATATCCGAGCAGATGTTCTTCGAGGTGAGCATAACGCCCTTGCCCTTGCCCGTGGTGCCCGAGGTGAACACGATGGATGCGAGCACATCGTTATCGATCTCATATTCGTAATAAGAGCGGTCACCCGCAAGGTACTTCTCATTACCTGCCGCACGAACGCTTTCCAGAGAGATCGCACCCTCGCTGATCTTATCACCGATCTCGACCATGGTTGCAAGAAGCGGAAGCGAAGCCTTCGCCTCCCACACCTTCTTTGCGGCAACCGTGGAATATACGGCCGCGGCGCACTCTGCCGTTGCGAGAATGGATGCCATATCGGGAGCGGGCAGCTCCTTATCGATCGGCACGGTGATCGCGCCCATGCTCATCAGAGCAAAGTAAGAAAACGCCCATTCGGGAGATGCCTCACCGATGATCGCAACGGTCTTACCCGTCAGTCCCATGGAGAGGAACTCGGTTGCAAGCGCACGCACGTAAGCACGGCCTTCCTCGTAAGTATAATGAAGGATCTCCTTATCGGTGGGATTCTTCTTATAAGAAAACGCAATTTTATCGGGATAGCGATCCGCTACGTTCTCGGTCATTTCTCGAAGGTTCGAAAATTTCGTGGTTTCATATAAGGGGTAGTTCTTTTTCCTGTTTTTGAATGCCATATTCTTTTTCCTTTCCTTATGCCGCGACGCGGCTCTGAACGTTATTTTAGCATTTTTCTCTTATTTTGTCAAGTAAAACAGGCGCGCGAGGGCTTCTACGAAGCAGAGAACGCCCCTCTCTCGAAAAGAGAGAGCACTCTCCGCCAAGGAGAAATGGGCTTTTTTTGCCGAGGCTTAAAGAAAAAAACGAGGCTTGCACCCTTGACAAAGCACGCCCGCCAATGCTATACTTACTTGATGACTTACTGAATGGAAAAACCGTGATGCGCTTACTGAATGGAAAAACCGAGGTGAGCGCGGCTTTTGCACAGCCTTCGGTCGAGCTGCTTTCAAAAAAGCGCACAAAGGGATCCCGCAAGCAAGATCCGAAAAGAGCGCCGAGCACACGCGGCGAGGCGCCCTATGCGGGCCGGCGGCAAGAGGCAGCTTCGTCGGCAAAACGCGAGGCTGCCCCTCAAAAAAAGACAAAAGACACAACGAAAGGAGAGAGGCGTATGCTTCCCGAGGCCTTTATACAGCGAATGCAGACTCTGCTGGGAGACGAAGCGGAGTGCTTTTTCCGTGCCATGGAAAAAGAGCCCGTGCGCGCTTTACGCATCAACCGCATCAAGGCGGAAGGCCAAAAGGCGAGTGAGCTTTGCCCCTTTCCGATCTCGCCGCTCCCCTACGACGCGGACGGATATATTTTTGACGAGGAGCGCATCGGTCATTCACCCCTGCACCACGGCGGCGGCATTTACGTGCAGGACCCCGGCGCCATGAGCGCGATCGCCGCTCTTCCTCTGAAAAAGGGGATGCGCGTTGCCGACCTCTGTGCCGCCCCGGGCGGAAAAAGCGCACAGCTTGCCGCCGCCATCGGCGAGGAGGGGATGCTCTATTCCAACGAATTCGTTTCCTCACGCGCCAAGATCCTCGTCGGAAACCTTGAGCGCCTCGGCGTTACAGGTGCGATCGTCACCTCGACGGATACGAGGGATTATAAAAAATGGTTTTCCGCTTATTTCGATGCCGTCGTCGTTGACGCGCCCTGCTCCGGCGAGGGAATGTTCCGAAAAAACGATGCCGCCGCGGATGAATGGAGCGAGGAAGCCGTAAAAAAATGCGCCGAGCGGCAGAGCATGATCCTCGAAAACGCCTCTACCATTGTTAAAAACGGCGGTTATCTTCTCTATTCCACCTGCACCTTCTCGGTCGAGGAAAACGAAAGAACCGTATTGGAGTTTCTTCGCTCGCACCCCGACTACGAGCTGATCGAGGTGAACGCCGCCGTTCGCGATCACACGGCAGACGGCATCGCCTTGCCGGATGCAGGGGGTGTTCCTTTGCATTTTTGCAGAAGATTTTATCCGCACATTGCTCCGGGAGAAGGCCAATTTATTGCTCTTATGCAAAGAAAAACAGACGATTTGCCAACTTTACTTTACAAAGATGCTTCTGTTTCGCCGCAAAAGGAAGAAAAGCGCATTGCAGAGGAATTTATAAAGGCCACATTAGAGCTGCCGAAGGATATGCGCCTTTGCCGCGTCGGCGATACGCTTTCGCTGATCAAGGAGAGCCAAGCCGTGCCGCCGCACGCCGTGTTTTTAAGCGGCGTCTGCCTCGGTCGTGTGGAAAAAGGAAGGCTCGTGCCGCACCATCAGCTTTTTTCCGCGCTTGGGAAGTATTTTAGAGAAAGGGTTTTCCTTTCCGAAGCGAACGCCCTGCGCTATCTGCGCGGCGAGGAGCTGGAAGGCGGGAGGGGCAGCGGTTACGTCGCCGTTTGCTACGGGGCGCTGACGCTTGGCGGCGCAAAGCTTGCGGCAGGACGGCTGAAAAACCATTACCCCAAAGGGCTTCGAAACCCCTAATCAACCAAAAAAATAAAACAATTATTTACATATAGGAGTAAAACCATGGAAAACAAAATTTTAGCAACCGTAGGCGGCTTTGCCATCACCGATGCCGACGTTACCGAGTTTCTTCGCGGCATGGGCAAGAACGGACAGGCTTACGACAATCCCGAGGGCAGAAAGGCAGTCCTTTCCGAGCTTGTATCGCAGAAGCTTTTGCTCCTCGATGCACAGAAGAACCTTCTCGAGGCAGAGCCTGCCTTCAAGGCGCAGCTAAAGAAAGCAAAGGAAGGTCTGCTTGCAAGCTATGCGCTCGAAAAGGCACTCTCTGCCGTTCGCGTGACCGACAAGGAAGTGGAGGACTACTATAACGAAAATAAGGAAAAATTCGTTTCTCCCGCAACCGTGAACGCAAGCCACATTCTCGTGGATACCGCAGAGACCGCAAAGGAGATCCTCGCAAAGATCGAGAGCGGCGCGCTCTCCTTCGAGGATGCCGCAAAGGAATACTCCTCCTGCCCCTCCAAGGAAAACGGCGGCTCGCTCGGCGATTTCAGCCGCGGCCAGATGGTGCCCGAATTTGACAGCGCCGTATTCGCAATGGAGATTGGCGAGATCACGAAGGAGCCCGTGCAGACGCAGTTTGGCTTCCATCTGATCCGTCTCAATTCCAAAAACGAGGGCGAGACCGTGCAGCTTGAGAAGATCAAGGATAAGCTTTCCCAGCAGCTCCTGATGCAGAAGCAGCAGAGGGCATACGAGAGCAAGATCAATCAGCTGAAGATCCTCTTCCCCGTGGATATGGCTCTGTAATGAACGAAGAATCACTCCTTGAGGGCAGACTTACCGAGCTTTGCAGAAAGAGCTATGAAAGAGATATCTTCACCTTTTCCGACTTTTTGGGACTTGCGGAGCAAACGGTTCTGAAAAAAGCGATCAAGGGCTATGGCGCATCTCACGTCACGCTCTTCGGCGGCGCGCAAGGGTGCGAGCGCGTGATGGCGCGCTTCGGCGATCCCGCGTGCATCGGTTGGGAAGAGCCCTTCCCCATCGCTTGCCTCAAGATCGCGCCCAAGTCTCAAAAATTCGCCGACACGCTCACACACAGAGATTTTCTCGGCGCACTCATGCATCTCGGCTTCAAGCGCGAGATGATCGGTGATATTCCCATCTTCGAAAACGAGGGCTACCTTTTCTGCGAGGAAAAAATGGCAGAGCATATCCTCTCCTCTCTGACCGAGGTGAGGCGCACCGCCGTGACCGTATCGCGCGTGGAGGAAATCCCCGAAGGGGAACTCTTCCGAACGCAAACGCTTACCGTGCAAGTGCAGAGCGAGCGGCTCGATGCCATCATCGCAAAGGTCTTCTCACTTTCCAGAGAGGATGCACAGGGGTATTTCGCAAAGTCCTTGGTGTTCGTCAACGGTACAGCCGTCGAAAGCACGTCCTTTTCACCCAAGGCGGGGGACAAGATCAGCGTTCGCACGAAGGGCCGCTTTATTTACGGTGGCCCCGCCTCCCTTTCCAAAAAGGGGAAGCTGAACGTGAAAATCGAAAAATACGTATGATCCCAAAAATATTTTCTAAAATCTAAAAAAAGAAGCGATCCGCTCATTATCGACGGACCGCTTCTTTTTTTAGTTTTCGCTTCCTTTAAGGAACAAAATCTTTGTTTTGTTATATTTTCCGAGAATAAAAATCAAAAATTCAGCGCTTTCAATATATCCGCAGGTTTTTCTGCAAGCAGGTCTGCGCCGCAAGAAAGAAGCTCCTCGCGGTCACGGAAGCCCCAAAGAACACCGATCGCAAGCCCCGCACCGTAATTTTTTGCGGTTTTCATATCCACGCCGCTATCGCCGATAAACGCGGTTTCCGAGGGAGAAAGCCCGAGCGCAAGAAGGACGGGCGCGACCGCCGCAGGATCCGGCTTCAAGGCGATTCCCGTTTTTCCGCCTGCAACGATCTCGATCGCATCACCGAAAAATCGCTCCACCAATGGGCGCACCGCACCCTCGGGCTTATTGGAAAGCACGGCAAGGCGCATACCGCTCTTACGCAATGCTTCGATCAGCGCGATGACCCCCTCGTACGGCTCGGTTAGATATTCGGGGGCGGCGTTATACTCTGCATCGTATGCGGCAAAAAACGCTTCAAAATCCGCCACCTCTCGCCCAACCAATGCGAGCGAGCGCTCTAAAAGATTTCTAGCACCCTTGCCGACCATCACGCGGCACTCCTCTTCACTGATGGCCCTTGCCCCCTCGCGGGAAAGCGCTTCGTTTACGTAATACGTGATCGTGGTCAGCGTATTGAGAAGCGTGCCGTCCAGATCGAATATGCAAGCCTTGATTCCCATACTATTCCCTTTTCTTTATTTTCTTATATTTTTTGAAGCTTTGCGAAGGTCGCCATCAGCTTTTTCTCAAGGCCGTTATCAAACCTTACCTGATACAGAACGTCACCGCCCATATCCTTGGCGAACACGATCGTTCCCTCTCCGAAGGCCGTATGGCGCACGCGCGTTCCCACGGCAAGCTTCTCCACACCGAAGCTTTTCGGTCCGGCTTTTGCCTGCGATGCTCCGCCGAAGGCTTTGCGATTCATTTCCGAGAAGGCACTCTTGCCGAAAAACGGCGAGGGGGCTTTATTCTTCGGCGCGTAGCCGGCCGAGGGAATGCCGCGCGGCGGTATCACACGGGGCTTTTGCCGCACCGTGAGATCTTCGGGCACTTCGTCGCGGATAAAGCAGGAAAGGTTTCCGTAAGCGGTCCTTCCGTACATCATGCGGTTTTTCGCGTAGGTAATAAAAAGCTCGTCCTTCGCTCTCGTGATCGCCACGTAGCAAAGTCTGCGCTCCTCACTCATCTCGGCGGGATCGCTCATATTCGACTGCGACGGAAAAAGCCCGTCCTCCATGCCTGCAAGGAATACCACGGGGAACTCCAGTCCCTTGGCAGAATGCACCGTCATCATCACGACGGCATCGGCATCCTCGTCGTACTTATCCACGTCACTGACGAGCGCGATCTCCTCGAGGAAGCCCGCAAGCGAGATCTCCTCTCCGTTTTCGTTCTGCCGCTTCTCATATTCCTTTGCGGCGGCAACAAATTCCTCTACGTTCTGGATCCTTCCCTCGCCCTCAAAGCCCTCGGCCGCGAGCATCTGCTTATATCCCGTCTCCTCAAAGAGCGCCGTGAGAAGCTCGGAGGGGAGCGTTTTCCCTTCCTTGATGCGATCGATCGTTTTCACAAAATCCGTAAGCTTTGCCGCGGAGCGCAAAAGCGCCGTGAAGCTCTCGGCGCGCGCCATGACCTCGTACATCGAAAGGCCGTTTTCTTTTCCGATCTGCTCCACCGCCTCGACCGTGGCGGCACCGATGCCGCGCTTCGGCTCGTTGATGATACGCTTTAAGCGCATATCGTCCCTGGGTGTGCAGGCAACCGTCAGATACGCGAGCATATCGCGGATCTCCTTGCGATCGTAGAAGCGCTGGCCGCCGAGAATGCGGTACGGAATACCGCTCTTGGTAAAGGTTGTCTCCAAGGAGCGCGCCAGCTCGTTCACGCGGTAAAGGATCGCGTAATCGCCGTACTTTCTTCCGTGTTCCACGCGATGCTTATTGATGGTTTCAATGATGTAACGCCCCTCGTCGATCTGATCGGAGGCCTCCTTGATCACGATGCGCTCGCCCGCGCCCTTTTCGGACCAAAGCTTTTTATCGTGGCGATCCTCGTTATGGCTGATGATCGCATTTGCCGCATTCAGAATGTTCTCGGTGGAACGGTAATTCTGCTCGAGCTTTACGACGTGCGCCTCGGGATAGGTCTTATCAAAATTCAAAATATTTTCGATCGTTGCACCGCGGAATTTATAGATGCTCTGATCGTCGTCACCCACGACCATGATATTGCGCTCTCTGTCCGAGAGAAGCTTCGTCAAAACGAACTGTGCATAGTTCGTGTCCTGATATTCATCCACCAAAACGTAGCGGAATTTTCTTTGATAATACGATCTCGGCTCTTCAAAGCTTTCAAGCAGATGCACCGTTTGCATAATGATATCGTCAAAGTCCATCGCGTTGTATTCGCGCAGCTTTTTCTGATACAGCTTATAGATCTCGCGGATCTCCTTGGTGCGCGGATCACGCTCGATCTCAAACTTATCGGGCGTTTCAAGCCTGTCCTTTGCGCGGCTGATCGCACCTGCCACCGCCTTGGGAGCAAGTCTTTTTTCATCGATCGAAAGCTCCTTCATGCAGACCGAGATCAAACGCTTGCTATCATCGGTATCGTAGATCGAGAAGCCGGGCGCATATCCGAGAAGCTCGCCGTACTTACGCAGAATGCGAAGGCAGATGGAGTGGAAGGTTCCCGTCCATACCGAGGCGGACACCTCGGGATCGGGAAACACGCGCTCAAGCCTTTCCTTGATCTCCTTGGCAGCCTTATTCGTAAAGGTAAACGCCAAAAGTGCCCACGGCGGGCAGGGATCCGAAATAAATTCGGGAAGGATCTCGGCGATCTCCTCGGGCGTGCTCTCCAGCGCCGCATCCAAGGCATCCGTCATATCCAGACTTACCGATTCGGGGATCTCTTCCGAATGATATGCGTTTCCGTATTTAATAAGGTAAGAAATGCGGTTAACAAGCACCGTGGTTTTTCCGCTTCCCGCGCCCGCAAGAACCAACAGCGGCCCCTTGGCACAAAAAACGGCTTCTCTTTGGCGCGCATTGAGCCGCGCGCCGTACACCTTGTCGAAAAGGCGGCGCTTGGCGGCTAAAAACCGCGCTTTTTTGTCTTCTGTCCTCATTTGCATTCTATATTCTTCCGTTCTTTTTTGTTAATCGTATTTTCTGCGAAGTGTTTTTGCAGAATATGCGCGGCGGCACGTTTCAGCCACGCATAAAAAGCGGTTTTCCACAAAGCGAAAACTGCATTTTTCCCGAATGTCAATAGGGTTTTTAAAAAAAATCAAAATTTCGAGTTTTCCACAGCGTTTTCTGTGGAAAATGTGGAAAATACCGCGGACAAACCTATGAAACTCGGGGTTTTTGGAAAAAAATTCCTGTGTTTTCCACATTCGCGATTGTGGACAATGTGGAAAACTCGGTCTATCTTTTTCCGCACTTTTTATGCGAAAACGGCGTTTTTCACAAAAAATTCCTTTTTTCGCCTTTCCGCATACTGCCTTGATTTTTCGGGCTTTCGGACGGAGTATTTTCTACGAACATCTTTCTGTTTTCGCTTTTCGGCGGTTTGCAAAAAGCTTTTTCAGCGGCCGCCTTGTTTTTTGTGCACCGTGTGCATGGAGGCACCCGCGCGCCCCTTATTTTTGTTGCCTTTTGCAACACTGCCACGTCCCATTCGGTCTGCCTCGCGCAAGATCCGCGCGGCATCCTCGCCGAATACGCGCGAAAGCTTCGTTTGCTTGCGCTTCACCTCCGCGGCGGTAACGGGCTTCGATCTTGCGCCCTGTCTTGCGTTCTGCGCTGCAGACTTTGACCTTGCGTTCTGCGGCGAGGCGCGATGCGATTGCGATTTCTGATAGGGCATATTCTTGCCGCCCTTTCCGAAGGCGGGGCGCACCAGACAATCCGGCCCCGTGCCGATCAGATCCTCTCTGCCCGCAAGGCGTAGCGCTTCTCTTACGAGATTTGCGTTCTCGGGGCGGCTGAACTGCAGAAGCGCTCTCTGCAGCTGCTTTTCATGATAATCCGTGGTGACGGGCACGGGCTTCCCCGTCATGGGATGAATGCCCGTATAATACATTACGGTAGAGATCGTTCCCGGCGTGGGATAAAAATCCTGCACCTGCTCGGGCGAATAGCCCCATTTTTTGAGCCAGACCGCCATTTCCACCGCATCCTTCATTGTGGCACCCGGGTGCGACGACATGAGATACGACACGAGATATTGCTCAAGGCCCGCCGCCTTGCATAGCGAAAAATACGTGCCCTTGAACTTTTCAAATACGGAAACGGGCGGCTTGCCCATCATGGAAAGCGCACCGTCCGAGCAATGCTCGGGCGCTACCTTCAGCTGTCCCGAAACGTGCCGCTCGACGAGCTGCTTAAAGAAAGAGGTGTCCTTATCGTAGACAAGGTAATCAAACCTTATGCCCGAGCGCACGAATACCTTTTTCACTCCGGGAACGGCCTCGACCTCACGGAGAAGGCGCGCATATTCGGTGTGATCCACGACGAGGTTTTTACACGGCGTGGGCGCAAGGCACTTGCGGCGCTCGCACATACCGTTCTTTTGCTGCTGCTCGCAGGAGGGGTAACGAAAATTCGCCGTCGGACCGCCGACGTCGTTGATATATCCCTTAAAATCATGCATCGCCGCAATGCGATGCGCCTCGGCAACCACGCTCTCCACACTGCGGGAGCGCACCTCGCGCCCCTGATGAAAGGCGATGGCACAGAAATTGCACGCGCCGAAGCAACCGCGGTTATGCGTGATGGAATGCTTCACCTCGGTGATGGCGGGAACGCCGCCGAGGGCTTCGTAATCGGGGTGGTACTCGCGCGTAAAGGGCAAGGCGTACACGCGATCCAGCTCCTCGCGCGAAAGCGGGGGCATCGGGGGATTTTGCACGAGCATTTTATCTGCGTAATACTCGATCACGGCCTTGCCGCGCACGGAATCCGTGTTGCGGTACTGCGTGGCGAAGGCAGCGGCATACGCCGCTTTATCGGTTTTCAGCTCGTCGTAATCCCCGATCGAAACGCTCTCAAAGAAAACGGGATCGCCCTTTTTGGCAAGATACACGCATCCGCGCACGTCACGGATCTTTCGGATCGGAACACCCTTATCAAGCAGCGCGGCAATGCGAAGGAGAATGTTTTCCCCCATACCGTAGGTCAGAAGATCCGCCCTCGAATCCACGAGGATACTGCGGCGCACCCTGTCATCCCAATAATCGTAATGGGCAAAGCGGCGAAGCGATGCCTCGAGGCCGCCGAGAATGATCGGCACGTCGCCGTACGCCTCTCGGATGCGGTTGGAATAGACGATAACGGCGCGGTCCGGGCGCGCGCCCATCTTACCGCCCGCGCTGTAATAATCGTACGAGCGCCTTTTCTTGGAAACGGTGTAATGCGCCACCATGGAGTCGATATTGCCCGCCGTTACCAAAAAGCCGAGGCGCGGACGGCCGAAGCGGCGAAAATCCTCACAGCTCTTATAGTCCGGCTGGGAAAGGATCGCAACCGAAAAGCCCGCCGCCTCTAAAACGCGGCTAATGATCGCAACGCCAAAGGACGGATGATCCACGTACGCATCACCCGTAACATATACAAAATCCACCGTGCCGAGACCTCTTTCTCGCACGTCCGCCATGCTGACGGGGAGAAAATCCTTGCGATCTGCCATAGCCGCCACTCCTTTTTAACAAAAAAATGGAATATGTTTTTAAGGACAGAAACCGTCCGAGAGGTATCTCACGGGCGGCTTCTATTCAATATTTGCAAACAATTGTTTTCATTTAGATGGAAAACGAAGCAAGCTCGACCTCGCTCTGCGTACCATCTTTCATATTGCGGAGCTGTGCCTTCCCGCACTCGATCTCGCTATCGCCGAGAATCAGAGTGTACGCCGCGCCGATCTTATTGGCATATTTCATCTGTGCCTTCAGGCTTCTGCCAACGACGTCGCACTCACAGAAAACACCGCTTCTGCGAAGTCTTTCCGTGATGGCCTGCGCCTCGATGGAGGCCGCATCGCCGAGCGCCGCAATGTAAAGACGGGGTGCATTTTCCTTAATTTCCTTATCGAGCCCCTGCTCCTTCATCGCAAGCAGAACGCGGGTGATACCCATGCCGAAGCCGATGCCGGGAAGCGCAGGACCGCCGATGGACTCCACGAGTCCGTTATAACGGCCGCCGCCGCAAACCGTGGACTGCGCGCCGATGCCCTCGGCAATAAACTCAAACACCGTGCCGGTGTAATAATCGAGACCTCTCACGATGCCGGAATCGATCTCGTACGGCACGTCCATTTTGTCGAGCGCGGCCGTCAGCGTCTTAAACTTTTTCTCGCAATCCTCGCAAAGGTGGTCCACCGTTTTGGGCGCGTTTTTCGCAAGCGCGGCGCAGGGAGGATTCTTGCAGTCGAGAAGTCTTAAGGGATTCTTATCAAGGCGCTCCTTGCAGGTATCGCAGATCTCTCCCTTATGCGCGGTATAATAATCCACGAGTGCCGCACGGTAGCCGGGGCGGCAGGTGGGGCAACCGATCGAATTGATATGCAGCTTCACGTTCTTAAGCCCGAGGCGGCGAAGCACCGAGGAGGCAAGCGCAATGACCGTAGCGTCTGCGGCAGGACTGTCCGAGCCGAACATCTCGGTTCCGAACTGGAAGAACTCGCGGCTTCTGCCTGCCTGCGGCTTTTCGTGGCGGAAGCAGGAAATGATATAGTAATACTTTAAGGGCATGGTCTCGCTGTAACGGCCGTTTTCGATCAGCGCACGCGCGACCGAAGCCGTTCCCTCGGGGCGAAGGGAGATCGAGCGGTTCTCATCTCTGTCCGCAAAGGTATACATTTCCTTCTGCACCACGTCCGTCGTATCACCGACGCCGCGGACGAAAAGCTCGGTATTTTCAAAGGTGGGCGTTCGGATCTCTCCGAAGCCGTAGCGCGCGGCCTCCTCGCGCATGATACCCTCCATATAGCGAAAAAGCACGGTATCCTCGGGGAAGAGGTCCATCGTTCCTTTAATTTTCTGAATCATTTATGTTTTCCTCCTTGTGCGCTTCCTTCATCAAGCAAAGAAGCCTTTCTTCATCCTTCAGATAATAGAGCATACCGATCAGCGCCTCAAACCCCGTGGCGTACCGATAATCCGTCGCCGTTGCTCCTTTGGGGCGGTGGGGATGCGAAGCATTGGCCGCACGGCGAAAAACGCCTGCCTCATCCTCCGTGAGATACGGGAGCAGGCGGCGCATACGCTCGGCCTGCTTCTTTGCCGTGACGAAGGAAAGAGCCGCTTCGTTCAGCTGACCGGGCTTTTCGATGCCCGCATCGATCAAAAGGCGGCGCACGTAAAGAGAATACCACGCATCCCCGAGATAGGCAAGCACTGCCCCCGAGGGTAGATTCGCCCCCACGATCCTCTGCTCTTGCATCCGAAAATCTCCCTTTTTTCCAAAGTTTTTTTACTCTTCGTATTATAGCATATTTTTCATACAAAATCAAGGTCTTACGGGGAGATTTATTTTTTTATTCCCTATTAAAAAATATTTTAGAATAGGTATTGCTTTTGTCGGCGAGAATATGCTATAATTATATGTAAACATATCAGAGTGCAAGAGGACGCTATGCAAAGCTTTGAAAATTTCTCATACATCAAGAAAAACTACGAAGAGCTGAAGGGCGAGATCGATGCGCTGGCAAAAAAACTCGGCCGCCCGCCCGTGACGCTGGTCTGCGTGACCAAAAGCGGAACGGATGAAGAGCTTTTGGCGCTCGCGCATTTCGGCGCGACGGATATGGGAGAAAACCGCCCTCAGGAAGCATCCAGAAGAAAAGAGCTTCTTTCGGAAAACGGCTTTTCTACCGTGATGCACGAGATCGGAAACCTGCAGACCAACAAGGTAAAGCTGATCGCAGACAAGTGCGCTCTGATCCATTCGCTCGACTCGCTTTCGCTCGCCAAGGAGATCGATAAGCAGGCAAAAAAGCTGGGGAGAAAGATCCCCGTTCTGATCGAGATCAACAGCGGCCGCGAGGAAAACAAGGGCGGCATTCTCCCCGAGGATGCGCTCGCCTTCTGCGAGAGCATCAGAGAATTCGAGGGACTCGCGCTTTACGGCGTGATGACCATGGGGCCAAACCTCGAAGCAAGCGAGGAATACCGCCCCTACTTTAAGGAAACCAAAAAAATTTTTGACACGATCGGCACGCGCTACGGTTACGCTACCGAGTCCCCCGTTCTCTCTATGGGAATGAGCGACAGCTACGTGACTGCCATCGAAGAGGGCGCAACGCTCGTGCGCGTCGGTCGGCGACTTTTTAAAAAGTAAAGGAGAAGAGAAATGTTTGAAAAATGGGCTGACAAATTAAAGGAAAAGACCAGAGAGCAGGAGGAGATCTCCTTCAAGAGCTTTGACGAGACCACGGCCGCACCCAAGGCGATCCCCGAAGAACCGAAGGCGATCAAGACCACCTCGACCGGCAAGGACAGCAACATTGAGCTGAAGGTCGTGCACCCCGAATCCTTCGCGGAGGTGAGCGACATTGCGGACTATCTTCTGGACGGCTGCACCGTCATTTTGAATCTTGAGCTTTTCGATCCCGCAAGCACCCTTCGCATGCTCGACTTCCTCAACGGCGTTACCTATTCCACCGGAGGCGACATCAAGCAGGTGGCACAGGGAACGTACATCATCACCCCCCACAACGTGGACGTCACGGGTGAGGATGCCTAAATCCCGAATTCCTACAACCCATAAAAGAGGTGCACCTTGTTAAGCATACTGATCGTTTTTTCAAAATGCATTTCCCTGCTTTTATCGGCCGTTTCTCTTTGCATGCTGGTGCGAATGATCCTTTCGTTCTTCCCCTCCATGCAGGACAGCCGCGTGGGTGTTTTTACAACAGTGGTGACCGAGCCGTTCGTTATCCCCGTGCGCGCCCTGCTGTATAAATTCAACGTGGGGCAAGACTCGCCGATCGATTGGGCATTTTCGCTGACTTATATCCTTATCTACATCGTGCAACTGTTTTTACCCGTGGTGTAACGGCGCGAAATAAAAACAAAAACGGTCAGGAGCTTATGCGTCCCGACCGTTCTTTAACGATTGTATATTATCTCGAAAAGAGTGTCTTACAGAGGAAGATCATGAAAATCAAAAAGCTTTCTACCTTTGAATACCTGCTTTATATCGGCATTGTCGCCGTCGGCATCCTGCTTGACCAGCTAACCAAACGGCTCGCGGTGAAATTCCTTCTCCCGATCGACACCGTGCCGATCATCCGCGATGCTTTGCATCTGACGTACGCGGAGAACCGCGGCGCGGCCTTCGGCATACTGGCGAACAGCCGCTGGGTATTCCTCATCATCTCCACCGCGGCGATCCTTGCCATGGCCTTCTATCTTTTCTCCGGGCTTTCCGAGGGAAGGCTTGCGGGCATCGCGCTCTCCATGCTGATCGCGGGCGGCATCGGCAATATGATCGACCGCATCGCACTCGGCTACGTAGTGGATTTCATTGACTTTCGCCTGATCAACTTCGCGATCTTCAACGGCGCGGATTCCTTCGTTTGCATAGGTGCAGGGCTTTTGATCCTTGCGCTCTTGCGCGACGTTATCCGAGAAGGAAAGGAAAAGGGCTGATATGGAACTGACCGTGAAGGACAGCGGCGCGCGCCTCGATTCTTTCATCGCGGCAAGCACCGAGCTTTCCCGCAGTGCGGCCGCAAGGCTTTGCGAGGAGGGTGCCGTCACCGTCAACGGCAAGGTACAGAACAAAAAATACGCCGTTCGCGAGGGTGACGCAATCGAAATTCAGATCCCCGAGGCCGTGCCGACCGAGGCAAAGCCCGAAAACATACCGCTCGACGTCGTTTACGAGGATGAGGACATTATCGTTATCAACAAGCCCTCGGGTATGGTGGTGCATCCCGCGCCCGGAAACTATGAGGGAACGCTCGTGAACGCACTTCTCTACCACTGTGAGGGCGCGCTTTCCGGCATCGGCGGCGAGATCCGCCCCGGCATCGTGCATAGAATCGATAAGGATACGAGCGGCCTTTTGGTGGTTGCGAAGAACGACCGCGCACACCGCGCGCTCGCAGAGCAGCTGGAGGGGCATCGCATCGTCAGAGAATATCACGCGCTCGTCACGGGCGGCTTTCGCGAGGACAGCGGCACAGTCAGCAAATGGATCGGTCGGCATCCCGTGGATCGCAAGAAAATGGCCGTTCTGCCGGAGGGGGCAAGCGGCGCAAAGGATGCCGTGACGCATTACGAGGTACTCGCGCGCTTCGGCGAGGTGTCGTATATAAAGCTGCATCTCGAAACCGGCCGCACGCACCAGATCCGCGTGCACATGGCGTCTCTCGGGCATCCTCTGCTGGGTGACGAGGTATACGGCGGCGGGAAAACGCGCTTCGAAAAGGCACATAAAAATCTCTTTGACGGCCAGGCACTGCACGCAAAAAGACTCTCCTTTTTGCATCCGACAAGAGGTGTGCGCGTTTCTTACGAATGCCCCTTGCCCGAAAATTTTGAAAAAGCGCTCTCGCTTTTAAAAAAAGAAGCGGAAAAATGAGCGTTTTTGAATATAATTGTTTACAAAAACAGCCGTCCAAAAAGCGAACGGCTGTTTTTCTTTCTACCTTGTCGAAAAAAGCACGCGAGGGATCTTCGCGCATACCGCGCCCCAAAAAAGCAGGATCTATATTCTTAAGGTCTATTTTGAGCGCAATTTTCTCTTATCTTTACGCATCGTATTGACAAGCAAAGAAGCTTGTAGTACAATGAGAATAAACACGCTTCGTTTATTTTAAGAGCTTCAAGAACGTTTCGCACCGATCGGCGGCTGCGAAGGAAAGGGGACACAGAGCGATGCAAAAGAGCACGGAGCTTTTCACTTTTTCCGAGGATGGATCGCGCATGCTTCACACGGTGCAGGGGCTTTCTCTTCCGATACGGATCTCGGAATATCTGGGAGCGCACCTTTCACTTTCGGTCACGCTCATCAAGCGCATCAAATACGGCGGCGTTTTTCTTAATGGCGAGAACGTGCACATGCGCGCCGAGGTGAAAAACGGCGACGAAATTGAGATCCTCTTCCCCGAAGAAAAAAGCGAGGGCATCCCGCCGATCGATCTGCCGCTTGCGGTGCTATACGAGGACGCGCATCTTTTGGCAGTCTGCAAGCCGAAGAATATGCCAACGCACCCCTCGAAGGGCAATTCCCTGCCGACGCTTGCAAACGCCGTGATGCACTACTACGGAAAGAATTTCGTTTTTCGCGCGGTCACAAGGCTTGACAGAGATACCTCGGGCATCGTGCTGATCGCGAAAACGCAGTATGCCGCGGCAAAGCTTTCCGAGGATATGAAGGCGGGGCGCTTCGGCAAGATCTATACCGCTGTGGTGAAGGGCGTACCCGATCCAAAGGGCGGGCACATCGATGCCCCCATACGGCGCGAGGCAGAGGGCTCGATGAAGCGCATCGTGGCACCCGACGGAAAAAGCGCTTTGACGGAATATCGCACGCTCTGCGTGCGCGAGGACGGCAATGCCGTTCTCTCCGTTCGCCTTTATACGGGGCGCACGCATCAGATCCGCGTGCATCTTTCGCATATCGGGCATCCGCTTCTCGGAGATTTTCTATACGGAGAAAAGAATGAGGAAGGGTATCTTCTGCACTGCACAAAAATGGAGCTTCCGCATCCGATCACGGGAGAAATGCTAATTATAGTTAGCGATCCGCCGTTTTGAGCGAGGCTCAAAAAGCAAAACAACAAAACCAAGGGGCGAACGGATTTAGAGCAGAAATTTTCGGCTGACGAGCGATAATTGTACAAGAGTACAATGAGCGAGGAAACGGAAATAGAATAAAAAACTTTTGATTAAATGGAGAAAACCGCAGGTTTTCAACCTTAATACTTTTAAATTTGCATAAAGCAACGGCAGAAACACTGTTTTTCAACAATGCTTCTGCCGTTTTTTATTCGGTTATAATCAAGCGAAGCATATCTGCAAGCTTGCTTGCAAGTATGCGAGCGCAGATTGCTCGCGAGAGTATTCGCTTCCAGCGAATGTAGCACGCAGTGCCCGCCTTGGCGGTTCTCTCGCGATATGAGTATGCCTAAATACGACAGCCCCATTAGAGCACCTTGGAAAGGAAATCCTTGAGCCTTGCATCCTTGGGGTTTCCAAAGAGCTCTGCGGGAGATCCTTCTTCCTTGATCTTGCCCTCGTCCATAAACAGAACGCGGTCTGCCACCTCGCGGGCAAAGCCCATCTCGTGGGTGACGATCACCATCGTCATACCCTCCTTTGCGAGCTGCTTCATAAGATCCAATACCTCGCCGACCATCTCGGGGTCCAAAGCGGAGGTAGGCTCGTCAAAGAGGATCACCTCGGGATTCATTGCAAGAGCGCGCACAATCGCAATTCTCTGCTTCTGACCGCCCGAAAGCGTGGAGGGATATACGTTTGCTTTTTCTTCAAGGCCGATGCGGCGAAGAAGCGACATTGCATTCTCCTCGGCCTTGGCCTTGATCTCGGCCTCGGTCGTTTCGAGCGGAAGGAGCGCCTTTTTCTCTTTCTTAAAAAGGTTTGCAAGCCTGATAAAGAAATTCTTTCTCTTCTTTGCTCTCAAGTCTCTTACGCCGACGTAAACCGGTGCGAGCATAATGTTTTCTTTTACGGTTTTGTTATTAAACAGATTGAACTGCTGGAACACCATGCCGATGTGCTCGCGATGCTTGTTGATATTGACGCTCATGTCGGCAATATCCACACCGTCGAAGATGATCGAGCCGCCCGAGGGGTCCTCCATGCAGTTGATGCAACGAAGGAAGGTGGATTTACCGCATCCCGAAGGGCCGATGATGGCAATCTGCTCACCGTCGCGGATATCAAGGTCAACGCCGCGAAGAACCTCGAGATTGCCGAATTTTTTTGTTAAGCCTCTGACAGACAAAACCGTTTTATTTAAAGCCATTTCTTTTTCCATGATCATCTCTCACTCTTCTTCAGTTTCTTCTCCAGCGCTCTGACACCCGCAGAGATCAGAAGCACCATGATGAGATACGTCAATGCAAGCATCAGATAAGGCACGGTGTAATCGTACGTGGGGTCACCGAGCTGCTTGAAGGACTTATAAAGGTCGGTAACGGCAATGAAGCTGACGATCGAGGTTTCCTTGATCAAAACGATAAACTCATTACCCAGCGTGGGAAGAATGTTCTTCACCGCCTGCGGAACGACGATCTTCAGCATAGAGGTTGAATAAGGAAGACCGACGGCTCTGCCCGCCTCCATCTGACCGGGATCGACGGAATTGATACCGCCGCGCATGATCTCGCTGACGTACGCACCGCTATTGAGACCGAACATGATAATGGCTACGGGCACACCCGAATTTACCTGAATATCCAGCGCGGGAAGCAATACCCAATAACCGATCAAAAGCTGAACCACCATGGGCGTACCGCGGAAAAGCTCTACGTATCCGCCGCAGATCTTATCGAGCACACGAGGCAGCGTTTTATATTTGGGCATGACGCGAACGACCGCGATGAGCGTACCGATCAAAATACCGATCAAAAGGCCGAGCACCGCGATCTCCACGGTAATGCCAAGGCCCTTTAAAACGTTTTCATAACCCTTTCTGGTTATGAATTGCTTGACAAATTCTTGCCACATTTCGGAAAAACTGTTCATTTCTATAAACCAAACGAAAGGCTTAGCTCAAAGAACTAAGCCTTTAGTACCTTTTTTAAGTATTTTAAATTATTCCTCTTCGGATGCTACGCAAAGAACGGTGAGAAGGTCTACAACGGTTCCGCAGGAAGCAAGAGAAGTATCAGCCGCCTTGTGAACGATCACGATAGACTCGGTGTAGTAAGGAGTGGAGAAGTTCACAACGTCAGCACGCTCTGCGGTGATGGTGATACCGGACATTGCGATATCAATACCCTGCTTACCAACGGAGCCAACAACGTTATCAAAATCCATATCCTCGATTACGAGCTCCATACCAAGCTCCTCAGCAAGAAGAGCGGCGATCTCCATATCGATACCAAAGTACTGGTTGCCCTCCTTATATTCCCAAGGAGCGAACTCGGCGTTGGTTGCAACAACGAGCTGCTGATCCGCCTTTGCCGTATCCTTTGCCACGGGGGTAACGCCAACGAAGGAAGCCTCTTCGTTGTTCATATACTTATCCTTGATCGCCTGGATCTCAGCATCCTTTTCTGCAAGGATCGCATCAATCTGGGTCTTCAGGTTTGCCTGCGCCTTGTCAATTGCAATACCGTAGTTCTCGCTGGAAAGTGCGATGGGGTTGATCTTGAGATCGGAGATCTCTCTGCAAAGTGCCTCACCGGTGGTCTTATCCACGATCACGTAATCCACGTTACCGTTCTTCATATCCTTTGCCGCAAGAGCGAAGGTATCGTAGGAAACGACCTCGATGCCCTTCAGGATATCCGCATACATCTTACTGGTGGTACCCTTCTGAGCACCGATCTTGGATACAACGGTATCCTTGCCGCCGCAGGATGCGAGGGTGAATGCACAGCCGCAAAGAAGTGCCAATGCCAAAACTAAAGAAATAATCTTTTTCATTTTTTTCCTCTTTCTTCCGAAATTTTCCGGAGCTTTTTTTGTGATGTACACATTATACGCTTATTTATTCAAAAAGTCAAGTGGTTTTTGCAAAAAAATTCATCTTTGGCAAAAGTGCCACATATCCACAAAACATTTCTCGATTTTTGTGCAAAATGTTGTATTTTCAAGGTATTTCAAGCATGCCGAAGCGTTTTGAAGAAAAAAAGCGCGATTTTTCGCCGCTTTGATATGCATAAATGTTTTGCATATGCAGCATAATTAAATGAATATTTATGCATTTTTGTGTTTTTGCGTATTTTTCCTGCGCGGGAATTGATTTTCGCGCGAATATATGATAAAATAGGAAGAGAATTTTTTAGCGAGGAGAAACTATGATCGCTATTTCCGCATCCTCCCTCTCCCTCTCCTTTGGAGATACGGTGATACTGAAGGACATTACCTTCGCCGCGCAGGACGGCGAGCATATCGGCATCGTTGGCACGAACGGCGCGGGCAAGACCTCGCTCTTTCGCTTGCTTTCGGGCGAATACACGCCGGATAGCGGCACCGTTAGCCTCCAAAAGGGGCACACGCTCGGCGTTCTGGAGCAAAACGCGGATCTGACCGCGCTTCCCGGCAATATGACGATGGAGCAATATATGATCACCGCCTTTCCCGCGCTTCTCGCATTAGAGGAGCAGATCGACGCGGTGACGCACGCACTGACCGTGGCAAGCACCGAGGAGATCGAAGCACTTTCCGCAAGGCTTTCCTCGCTGAACCAGCGCTTTGCCGACGAGGGCGGCCTTGAATTCCGCTCCCGCGCACGCGGTATGCTTTTGCGCCTCGGCTTTACCGAGGCACAGCTCTCGCAAACGATCTCCACCCTCTCGGGCGGACAGTACACACGCCTCTCCCTTGCGCGCCTGCTTGCGACCGAGCCGGACGTGCTGATGCTCGACGAGCCGACCAACCATTTGGATCTGGACGCGCTCGCATGGCTGGAAGGCTTCCTTTCCAATTATAAAAAGACCGTGCTGATCATCTCGCACGACCGATATTTTCTTGACCGCACCACCGAAAAGACCCTGCAGATCCAAGACGGCGCGGCAAAGCTCTTTCACGGCAATTATTCCAAGGCAAAGCTGCAAATGGAAGCCGAGCGCGCCGCGCTCGAAAAGCGCTACAAGGAGCAGCAAAAGGAGATCGAGCGCATCCGAAAAAATATAGAATTCCAGCGCAGATGCAACCGCGAGCACAATTTCGTGACCATCCGCTCCAAGGAAAAGCAGCTGGCGCGTATGGAGAAGATCGAAAAGCCGAAGGGACCCGAAAAGGAGATCCGCGTACGCTTCCTTTCCGAGAGCGAAAGCGCGGGGCACGTGATCGAAGCAAGATCGCTTTCCTTCTCCTACGGCGCAAAGCCCCTGATAAAGAATCTTTCCTTTTTAATAGAAAGAGGCGAGCGCGTTCTCTTCCTCGGTCCGAACGGCTCGGGAAAATCCACCTTGATGAAGCTGATCAACGGCCTCATCACGCCGCAGGGCGGCGCGGTGGAATGCGGCTACAATATCAAGATCGGCTACTACGATCAGGAAAACCGCGGGCTTTCCGAGCATAACACCGTTTTTTCCGAAATGCGGGAAAGCTACCCCTTAATGACCGATCTTGAGCTTCGCTCCGCCTTGGCACTCTTTCTTTTCGGCGCGGAGGATATGGAGAAAAGCGTCAAGGTCCTCTCGGGCGGCGAGCGCGCAAGGCTCACGCTTGCAAAGCTGATCTTAAAGAAGGTGAACCTTCTCATTATGGACGAGCCGACCAACCATCTTGACATCGGCTCTGCCGAGGCGCTGGAAAATGCGCTTCTCGCCTTTGACGGCACGATCGTCGCCGTTTCGCACGACCGCTATTTCATCAATCGGATCGCCACGCGCATCGTGGAGCTGGATCCAAGCACCGAGCGCGGTATGCTTGACTACCGTCTGGAGGAATACGACGATGCGTATACGGAATACTTAAAGCTAAAGGAAAAGCGCGAGAGCCGCGAGGCCGAGCTTCGCCCCGCCGAGATCAGCTCCGGCAAGGAAGAATACGAGCAAAAGAAAAAGGAAGCCGCCAAAAAGCGCGGCGAGCAAAAGAAGCTCGAGCGCGCCAAGGAGCGCGTGGAAGCACTCGAAAAGGAGCTTGAGGCTCTGGACGAGGAGCTTTTCGGCGAGGCCGCAAGCAACTACGTGCGCGCCGCAGAGATCGACCGCCGCAAGGGAGAGATCGAGGAGGAGCTGCTTTCACTTTACGAGCTTCTCATGTAAAAAAAATTATACGGATTACCCCTGTTTTGCCCACCGAGCACTCCTCGGTGGGCTTTTTTTGTTCGCCTTGCACAAGGAAAAAGTCACCTCGCGGGTGATCTTTGGAGGGCAGGTATACTTACGGGCGAAAAAAACTTTGCTATACTAATGGCACGAGAGCGAAGGACTCTCGAATACGAAAGAAAGGAGAACTCCGTGAAAGCAAGAAAAAAGAGCTACGCGAAGGATCTGCCGCGCAGACTCTACACCTTCTTTATTGGCTATGACGACGAAAGGAGCGCCCCCAGCCTTCAAAAATTCGCCAGAGCCAACGGCTTTACGACCGAGGAGCTGCTCACCTTCCGAAGGCACGGCGACTTTGAGCGCGCACTCCGCGAATGCAATGAAATTCGCAGGGATTACCTGATAGACAGAGGATTGACCAAGCGGTTTGACGCATCCTTCGTCAAATACCTTCTGGACGGCGAGGCTTCCGAGCAGCAGAGCGAGGAGGACTCCTCTCTTTCGGTGACGCTCGAGGTGCTCCCATGAAGCTGCATCTCACGGTCACGAAAAAGCAAAAGGCCTTCATGGATGCCGATGCCACCGAGGTTCTCTTCGGCGGCGCGGCGGGCGGCGGAAAATCCTACGGCCAGCTGGTGGACGCGCTGATCGTCGCACTTCGCTATCCCGGCTCCAAGCAGCTGATCCTACGGCGCAGCTTTGCGGAGCTTGAAAAATCTCTGATCCGAACGTCACTTGCACTCTTTCCGAGAAAGATCTACCGCTTCAATCAGTCCACCCACGTCGGGCGATTTCACAACGGCTCCTGCCTTGACTTCGGGTACTGTGCGGCGGAAAACGACGTATACCAGTATCAGAGCGCGGAATATGACGTCGTTCGCTTCGACGAGCTGACCCATTTCACCGAGGCACAGTATCTGTATCTCATCTCCCGCGTGCGCGGCGCAAACGCCTTTCCCAAGCAGATCAAATCCTCCACCAACCCGGGCGGCGTTGGGCACGGATGGGTCAAGGCGCGGTTCGTCGATCCCGCACCGCCGAGCACTCCCTTCACGGGCAGGGACGGAATGAAACGCATCTTTCTTCCCTCTCTGCTCTCGGACAACCGCTTTTTAAGCGAGGGCGATCCAAGCTACAAAGAGCGCCTGCTCGCTCTCCCCGAGCGGGAGAGAAAAGCGCTTCTGCACGGTGACTGGAATATCTTTGACGGGCAGTATTTTTCGGAATTTTCCACGGCAAAGCACACCTGTTCCCCCTTCGAGATTCCAAATTCATGGAGAAAATGGCGCACGGTGGACTACGGACTTGACCGCCTCGCCTGCCTCTGGATCGCCGTTGACCCCGAGGGGCGCGCCTACGTTTACCGCGAATTCTGTGCTTCGGATCTGCCGATCAAGGAGGCGGCAGACGCCATTCTTTCCCACACGCCGAAAAACGAAGAGATCTACGCTACCTTGGCGCCGCCCGATCTTTTCAGCCGCAGTCAGGAAAGCGGAAAAAGCAAGGCAAGCCTTTTCGCCTCCTACGGCGTGCCGTTCACGAAATGCTCCAACAACCGAGAGGCGGGCTGGCTCTCGGTGAAGGACCTTCTGCGCGAAAGGAACGGCAAGCCCTCTCTTTCCTTTTTCTCGCATTGCACGGAGCTGATCCGATGCCTGCCCGCCTTGCAGGTCGATAAGCGCCGCCCCAGCGACTGCGCGACCGAGCCGCACGATATCACCCACGCCCCCGATGCCCTGCGCGGCTTCGCCGTTTCCTTTGCAAGGCCCGCGCCCATAAAGAGCACCGCGAGCGGCCGCGTGTGGAGCGCGGATATGTGGGAGGATTATTTTGCCGCGGACGAGGAAGGAAAGCAATACCTAAAACGCAAATACGGAGAACCCCTATGACACAAAACGAAAACGCATCTCAGCGGCTTTCCTACTTTACATCTCTTTATGAAAAAAGCAAGAACGCCGCGCAAAGCGCGCTTGCGCTTTACGATCGGCACATGCGCCAGTACCGCGGCAGTGCCGAGATCGACGGATCGACCGAGAAGGCCGTCACCGTCCGCAACATCACCTACGAAATGATCGAAGGCCAGGTATCCTCGCACATTCCGCCGCCCAAGGTGGACCCCACGGCTTACAGTGAAGAAAAGGTCCGCCTCGCGCAATCGGTGGAAAGACTGCTCGTCGCCGTGCGCGAAAAGCTCCCCTACGAGCAGATGAACGATCTCGACGAGCGCTTTTGCTATATCTACGGCGGAAGCGTTTGGTTCGCGGAATGGGACAGCCGCGCGGGCGTCGGCAACAAGATCGGCGGCGTGACGCTGCATTGCCTATCCCCCAAGGACTTCATTCCCCAGCCCGGCGCACGCTCCGT
This sequence comes from Clostridia bacterium, assembly GCA_017504785.1. Classification (GTDB taxonomy): domain Bacteria; phylum Bacillota; class Clostridia; order Oscillospirales; family CAG-272; genus UBA1740. Next base: position 85,137 of record JAFVQL010000010.1, read on the forward strand.
GGAGGATATGGATTACTGCTTTCTTCGCTTCGACACCACGAAGGCAGAGCTGATACGCAAGTACGGCGTTAGCGAAGAATCCCTTTCTCTTGCCGAGCGAGAATACGACAGCGACGCCTACGAGGGGGATGCCGACGAGGGCGCGACGGTGATCCTCTGCTTCTATCGCGACGAGAATGGAAGGATCGGCGAATACGCCTTTTCAGGCGAGCTTACGCTGACCGACATTCCCGATTACTACGCGCGAAAAAGACGGATCTGCACCGCTTGCGGAGGCGAGGAGCAAAATTGCCTTTGCGAGCATCCGCGCTTCACGCTTGAAAATCAGAACGAGGAGGGCCTGCATCTGCACACTCTCCCCGACGGCAAGCAGGTATTCGCGCCCGCACGCGATGCAAAGAGCCATCTTTATATCCCCTATTACACGCCTAAGCGTTTCCCCATCGTCATCCGAAAAAACACCTCTCTTGAGGGAAGCCTTTTCGGTGCATCCGACTGCGAGGTGATCCGACCGCAGCAGCAGGCGATCAACAAGATCGAATCCCGCATTCTGCAAAAGCTTCTGCGCGCCGGCGTTACCCCCGTCGTGCCCGAGGATGCGACCATTACGCTCAACAACTCGGTCTTCGGCCAGCTGATCAAGATGAAGCCCGGAGAAAGCGCGGCACAGTACGGCAAGGTGGATACCACGCCCGACATATCCCAGGATATTGCCGAGGCATCCCGTCTTTACGACCATGCCAAGCGCATTCTCGGTATTTCCGACGCGCTCGTCGGCATCGACAACGCAAAAAACGAATCGGGCTATGCAAGAAAGCTGCAGATCTCGCAGGCAACGGGACGGCTCGAATCCAAGCGAAAGATGAAGTATACCGCCTATGCGGAGCTGGATCGCCTGATCTTTGAGTATCACCTCGCCTTCGCGGACGAGCCGCGAAGGATCTCTTACAGAGACGCCTACGGCCGCCTTCACAACGCGACCTTCAACCGCTACGATTTTATCGCCCCGGACGAAACGGACGGCTCGTTTTATTATGACGACGATTACCTTTTCTCCGTGGATCTGAACGGCGGCGCGGAGGCACAGCGCGAGCTTCTTTGGGAAAAGAACCTTGAAAACCTCAAAAGCGGCGCACTGGGCGATCCGACACTCGCCGTTACGCTGCTGCGCTATTGGCAATGCCAGGAGCGCGCGCATTACCCGTATGCACGAGAAAACGTGGAATACTTCCAGAGCGCAATCAACGAGCAAACGGAGGCGAAGGCTAAAGCAGAGGAGGTGATCGTGTGACAGAGGATCTCACACGCCTGAAAAAGCAGAACGCCCCCGACAGCTTCAGCGTTTGGCTTCGCAAGCAAGGCGCGGCGGCAAGTACCGCCGGCGCGGACAGCGCGGCAAGGGCTTTCGCAGCAAACACGCTCACGCACGGCACGGGCGCGGAACGCCTTTTTGACAAGGGTTTGGAGGAAAGCGGCTACGCGCGCTACCTTTCCGATCAGGCAAAAAAGAGCTTTGAAGAGCAAAAAAAGGCTCTTGCCACCGAAAACGCCGCAAGAAAGGAAAAGGATCTTTCGGGCTACGCGAGGTATCTTACCTCGCACGAGGAAAGCCAAAAGAGCCTTACCCGCAGAGTGACCGAAAGCATCGGCAAGGGCAAGAGCTTTGATCTTGAAAACGCCTACCGCGTGGCACTCGCCGCGGGACTGACCGAGGAAAACGCGAGAGCCGCCGCCGAGATCGGCATCGGTGCGGCGAAAAAGCAGGCGACCGCACAGCTGCTTGAAATGATCCTTGAGAAAAGATTGCAGGCAAACCGCGTGAAGAAATATGCGCTCGAGATAGGATTTTCCGAGCAAGAGGCAGAAACCTTCGGTGCTTACGCCAAGGACATCAACGCCGTCAGCATCCCCTCTAAAATCCCCGAAAAACTCTTCGAATAAATTTAAAACACGAAAGGAAATTTTATGAAAAAGGAAAATTTTTCTCCCTACGCTACCAATAAGGGCGGCAAGATCGCAGCCCCCAAAAGCACCGCCAAGGACGAGCCTCGCGCCACCAAAACCACGGGTGACGACCTGCGCGTAAAAAGAAAGAAGGGCTGATCATGGAAGATACGGTTCTTGAAGGCGCGGCGATGGAAGCGCCGCCCGCCGCCGCAGAAGCCGCGCTCGAAGAGAGCGATGCACCCGCGCTTATCCCCGAAAAGGACGCCGAGGAGAGTGAAAAGGCAGATTACGAAGCCATCGCGCGAGCGGATCTTGCGGATCTCAAGGAGCAGTTTCCCGCGCTCGGCGCGCTTGCTTCTCTGACGGAGCTTCCCGACCCCCTACGCTATGCCGAGCTGCGCGAGCTTGGACTTTCGCCCCGCGAGGCCTATCTTGCCACGGGCGGCATCCCGAGAAAAAGGAGCGACAACCGCGCCCATCTTTTCAGCTCCGTTCCGCGCACGAGCGCACGCGGCAGAGATCTTCCATCCACCGAGCAGATGGCCGAGGCGCGCCGCTTATTCTCGGATCTTAACGATACGGAAATCTACCGTTTATATAAAAAAGTCAGCAATTAAGAAAGGAAAACAAAGTTAAATGTCAACTATTATTTACTCCAAGTCGGCAGGAACCAACAATGCCGCAATCGGAAAGCTGGAAACGCCCATCAAGATGGTGATCGAGCATGAAAGCGATATTTTGACCAAGAAGGGCGGCATCCGCGACTGGCTTTTCAACGTGGAAAGCAGCATGCGCTTCGGCGAGACCATCGTCGGCCAAAATGAATTCAACGTCTTTGCCGCAACGCCCGAGGGCGACGCCGCACCGCGCGATACGCTGACCGAGACCTACCGCAAGTTCATCGAGCACATCCAGTTCATGAAGGAGTTTGTGATCACGGCAGAGATGATGGAGGATGCAAGCTACGGCGTTGCCGCCGATGCGAAAAGACGCGCGGAGAACTTCACCCGCGCTTATTACAAGACCATGCACAAGATCTGCGAATACGCCCTTTCGATGGGCACGGCGGCAAGCGGCACCTTCGCCGGCGCGACGCTGGATCTGACCGCGCCCGACAATCTCCCCCTCTTCTCCTCGGCGCATAAGTACGGAACGGACACCGCCACCCAGTCCAACTTCTTCTACGGCGATATTTTCGCATCCGGAAGCACCACGCGCACGCCCTCGACGGCGGCCTTTGAGGCGGCACTCTCCGAGCTTTCGGTGAAGCTTCGCAACATGAAGGACGAAAACGGCGAGGCACTCGGCTATACCGCCGACACCCTCATTCTGCCCGGCAACCGTCCCGCGGCGGAAATGATCGCAAAGAAGGTATGCGGCTCGGAGGGCGCACTTGGCAACGGCTACAACGATATCAACCTTCAGTTCGGCAACTGGAACATCGTGATCCTGCCCGGCTGGCAGACCGCGGACGACCGCGTGATGATCATGTCCTCGGAGGCGAATAAGAACCTCTCGGGCAATATGTTCTTTAACCGCGTGCCCCTCTCGGTTTCCAACTGGGTGGACCACCACACCGGCAACTATCTTTGGGCAGGCCGCTGCCGCTTCGGCGTAGGCTTTGGCAGCTACAAGCACATTCTGATGGCCGTAGACTCTGCAAGCGCCGTGGAGAACGCGACCGCGCTCTGATAAAGAATGACCTATAAGCAGCTATACGCCGAGGTGGCGGCACTTGGCTTTGAGGGCGAGATCGAGAATCAGCCTGCCCTGCTCTTCTCTGCCAACAGAGCCTTGAAAAGCCTTGCCGCCCTCATGCCCGCCTACGGGACCGTCACGCTGATACAGCGCGCGTTTACCCCGCTTTCGCACATTCCCGAGCTGAATTATGTCCCCGGAAAGGAGATCACGGTGCCGCTTCGCGGCGCCGTATTCAGCTTCAAGTTCTCGGGCGCGGGAACGGTGACGCTAAAGGAGCGGCACAGAGTCTCTCCGTTCTTCATGGACAGCCCCTATACGGAATTTCGCAAATACCTGCTCGACGGCGAGGGCGAGCTGGTCCTTTCGGGCAACATTGCCTTTACCATCAAGGATCTCGCTTGCTTTCCTTACGTTCTCGGCACCTCCGAGGCCGACATTCCCTTGATCGCCCCCCATCGCAGCTACGATATGTTCGAGCACACGAGGGATTTCTTCGGCTTCACGACCCTGCCGACCGACGAGCACGGACGCACGATCGCCGGCTCGTATTTCCGCGACGAAACGCTTTTTATCCCGAGCGATTACGAGGGAGAGATCCATCTCATCTACCACCGCGTGCCGCGCGAGATCACCTCGGATGCGCCGAACGCGCCGATCGATCTTTCCCCCTCGATGACGCACCTTCTCGCCCTTCTCACCGCCGCCTATCTCTGGATCGACGATGACAGCGCAAAATCGCAGTTCTATATGCAGATGTATATGGAAGGGGTGCGCGATCTTCGCATCCGCCGCCCCTCTGCCGCCGACACCGCGATCGTGGATACCCATCATTGGGCGTAAAGACAAGGAGGAGCATGAAAAACACAAGCAATCTGATCAAAAGCAAAAGCCAATACAACCGCCATTATCATAATATGCGCGGCGTGGATTTCACGGGCGACGGCAGTAACATTGACCCCGATCGCTTTGCCTATCTTGAAAATATGTACCGCGATTACGACGGCGAGGGCGAGGGCATCACCGAAAGCATTCCCGGCTTTCGCCGCCTGCACGCCTTCGGTGCTCCGATCCACGGTCTCTTCTCCCAGATCACGGCACAGGGAAAATTCATTCTCGTGCACGCCGGCGAGGGCCTTTATCGCATCCCACTCTCCGAGCGGGATGCGATCGAGGATACGCTTTCGCCCATCGGCGCGCTTGCCGAGGGTGAAAGCTGCGCGTTTTGCTACGGAAGCGCCATTTTTATCCTTGACGGAAAGAGCATCAACCGCGTGGACGAAAACGGAAATTTCCTTAAAATAGACGGTAATAAGCAAAAAGAAGTTTACATTCCGACCACTTACCATAACGGCGAGCCCTTGGAGCAAAGGAATCTTCTCTGCACGGATTTCAAGGAGGTCTACACCATGGAGGATCCCTACCGACTGGCTTACACCTCTGACGGACTCTATTACGAGGTAGAAAGCGAGAGCGATCTCACCTGCCGCCTCGCGGGGCGCGGCGACTGCACCGACAAGGAGATCTCCGTGCCAAGGCAAGCGGTGATCGGCGGCACCTCTTACCTTGTCTGCGAGGTGGCGGAGGGGGCATTCGAGAAGGACACGGCACTGACGCACATACAGCTCCCCCGCAGCATCGTGCATATCGGCGCACGCGCCTTTGCCGATTGCACCGCTCTGAAAAGCGCCGCCCTCGGGGCAGAGCTTTCCTCGGTCGGCGCAGAGGCCTTTTCAAATGCGACGAGCCTTTTTGCCCTCTATCTTTATCCTTATATCGACAGCTTGGGAGAAAATGCTCTTTTCGGATGCGCCGCTCTTTCCACCGTACACGTGGACGGTGCGTCAGGGAGCCTCTCCGAGGTCGTACAAGCCGCACTTCCCGCCGGGGCAACCATTCGATACCGCAGTCCCTACAAGCAGCTTCACGTTCGCCTCGCGCTTCACGAGCCGACCGCATCGATCGCGGATTTTCGCATCGGTGACACGGTTTTCCCCTTCACCGAAACCGTGCGCGACGGCTTGATCGAGGCTTTGGACGTGCAGATCGGGGACGTTGGCTCCGTGATCGGAAAATCCGCGGTGATCCACGGAGAAAGCCCGGAGGGAACCGGCGCAAAAAGCTCTGCCGGCACGGATTTTCTTTACGAAAACAAGGACGCGGGCATCAGCGGTGCGCGCGCCATTCTCGACTGCACCGTTTGCGAGGTGTTTGACGGGCGCGTTTTCCTTTCGGGAAATCCAAGCTTTCCCAACACGGTATTTTACAGCGCAAGAGATAACACGGGGCGCATGAATCCCACCTATTTCGGAAGCCTGAACTACTTTAACGACGGCATCGCGGGCTTCACCGTCAAATCCCTGCTTGCGGCGGGAGATTCTCTCGCGGTGTTCAAAAGCGGAGACGATGGCGGCGGAAGCATTTACTATCACACCCCCGAAAGCACGGGCATTTCTCTTCTTCCGAAGATCTACCCCGTCACCTACGTGCATTCGGGTATTGCCGCGACCGCAGGCTCACTTTCCTTTTACGACGATCCCGTTTTCGTCTGCGAGGAGGGCATCTGCGCGCTGGATAAAAAGGATCTTTCGCTCGAAAGGAGCGTGATCTGCCGCTCGCATACGGTGAACACCCGCCTTTTGACGGAGGATCTTACGAGCATCCGACTTGCGAAATGGCGTAACTATCTCGTGGTCCTTGCGGGCGCGCATATCTACCTTGCGGACGCGCATCAGACCTATCCCCACCCGACGGGAAGCTTCGCCTACGAATGGTATTATCTGAACGGCATCGGCACCTACCGAGAGGATCGCACCGTCTATCGCTACGCATCCCAGCCCGTCATAGGCTTTGCCCTCAAGGAGGGGCATTTCGACGAACGGATCGAAGGCGCGACGGTTTACAGCACGCTCTATCAGGGCAACCGCACCTATTACTGCATCGAAAACGACGTCTGCTATCTCGCCTACCGAACCGAGGAAAAATACGGCGGCCAATTCTTCGCGGCAAAAAGCCTTCTCGGGCTGGACGAATACCTCTTTTTCGGCACGGAAAACGGCGATCTCTGCCTTTTCAATAACGACAAGCGCGGCGTTGCGCCCGAGCAGCTTGCACAAAGCGACGACTTTGATGCGGAGGAATACCGCCTGCATAACGGAAGGCGCATTCACAGCGCGTTTTACGATTTCGACCACCACGCGCCGCGCTACGCCTTGGCGACCAAGCGCGACTGCTGCGGCATTCCGCATCTGACGAAGGACACCGTGCGCGGCTCGCTGGCATTCAAATGCCGCAGCTACGCCGCATCCTCTCTGCTTTTGGAGGTCGGAACCGACCGCACCGGTTACAGCGAGGGCGCGCTTCTGCAGGGCGCAAGCTTCAGCTTTGACTCCCTGGATTTCACCGCAATGACGATGGAAAGCTCGCCTTATTTTACGCTGAACTTTAAGGAGAAGGAGAAAAACTGGATAGAAAAGCAGGTCGCGATGCACAGCGACAGCTTCTGCGGTCCGTTCGGCATTTACAGCATCAGCTACCGCTATACCATCCACGGCGGCATCAAAAATCGTTAAATACTGAAACGGAGACATAACATGAACACAAAACCCATTTTGGAGAGTGAATACGCCTCTTTACGCATATCCGCACTCCCCTCCCGCCCGACGGCTTCCTCCGCATTCGGAGGCAAGGGTTACACCGCAACGCAGTTAAAGGAAGCCTTCGACCGCATTCCTCTTTTATTGATCGAGCGCTTTAACCGCCTGCTCTCCGATATCGGCGGCACGGGACAGGGCTCACTCGCGGCGGAGATCCCCACGGGGCTTGAAAGCGGGCACACGCTGCAAAGCTTTTTCGATGACGTGAAGTCCGGCACGCTCGCCACCTATCTTTCGGTGGACGGCATCTCGCTCGCCGCCGCATTGGATAGCCTCGAGCAATCGCTTGCACAGCTGCGCGCGGATGCCGAAAGCGGTGCGCTTTCGCAATACCTTTCGGTAGACGGCGAAGCCTTGCAGAAAAGGATCGCGGCCATCACCCAAGACATCGAAGCACTGAAAGCCCTTGCATCGGATGCCGAAAGCGGCGCGCTCGCCTCTTACCTGCGCGTGGACGACCAATCGCTCACGGATGCGCTTTCCGTCATCCGCGCGAGCTTAGAAGACGCAAACGAGGCCATCTCAGACCTGAAAAGCGATCTTAGAAGCGGCGCGGCGGCCGCCTACCTTTCGGTGGGCGAGAAAACGCTGAGCGAGTGCCTTCGCGTGCTGACCGAAAGGATCGGCGTGCTTGAGGATGCGGGCCTTGACGGCGGCAGTCCGAAAGAAAGAACATAAAGGAGACCTTATGGCAAACACAATACAGCATCTTCGTGCGGACCGTGCCGTTTGGGCACAGCACGACATCATTCCCGAGGACGGAGAGCTTGCGCTCCTCCGCACCGACGACGGCGCGACGCTGATCAAGGTCGGTGACGGGGTGCATCGCTTCTCCGAGCTTCCCACAGTCACGGGAGAGGCTCTGCGCGGCGACACGGGCGACCTTCTTCTGCGCCACGGAGAGGACACGCATTTTGAGGCGCTTGAAGCCCTCTCCCTCTCTTTTCCGCAAGCGCTTCGCGAGGACTACTATTCCCTGTTAAGCTTTGACTCCCCTGCCGATGCGCCCACGGCGCTCACCTATCCCGCAGAGCCGCGGATCTTTTTCAGCGGCGACGACGTGATGGACGGCATTTTCATTCCCGGCGGTGGAAAGCACTATACCCTGCTTTTCTGGTATGACGGAAGGATACAGGGACTTTCAAGGGGGGTTACGCTTGCATCCGAGTAAGATCCATCTGCTTCGCGCCGAGACGCCCACCGAAAAAAAAGCAACGCTCTCAAAGGGCTTCGGCATTTATCTTTCACACGATAAGGGACTGCGCGATATTGCGATCTACGCCAACAACCTGACGAAGGCCTGCGAGCTCGGCCCCATGAAGATCTATTCGCTCGGCGAGGTGACGGAGGACGGGCAATACGCAATATCCCTGCATTGCCACGGCGCAAATATACTCGGCGGAGAGGAGTTCGCCGCCGCCGTCCTTGCGCTCGCAGAGACAAACAGCTCGGTGACGGCATCGCGGGACGGCGATTTTTTGACCTATTCCTCGAAGAGTGCCATCTCCCTCTTGCCCACGGGAAGAATACACGGCGCTTACGGCGAGATCTTCAGCATCCGCTGCACCGTCTCTGCGCCGCAAAACAGCGGAACGGCGATCAATGCGGGCTTCGGCTTTACCTACATCTCGGGTGTGCACACCGCCTCCTTCGACTGCGAAACGGCGGGAGAAAGCGTGACGATCATCAGCACAAGCAGCGCGACAAAACAGATAAGCGGACTTCGAATTACATCCACGGGCGGAACGCCGCGCGTTATCGACCTCAAGAGCTTCGGCGTCTACCGCGGCACGGTCGCACCGGAGGAGCACGAGCCCTATTGGGGCGAGCGCGTGCAGATCCCGCTCACCGGTCCGCTGGTCTATTATAACGCGGGCAGAGACGTCATTTATCCCATGCGCGGCTATACGGAGCGCCGGGGGGAAAGGATCTCCCTCGCGGATGCGCCCATCAGCGCGATTTCTCTCGGAGCAACCTATCCGACCTATCGGGTTCAGATCCCAGAGCGCCTTTGGAGCGAAAGTGGGATCATCCTCGATCATTTTTCTCGAACGAATGAGACCACCTTCAAATCCACCACCTTCAAATATATGCGCTCGCCCGAGGGGGATGCCTTTTACATATCGGCATCCAATTCATATAAGACGGTAGAAAAATTTTCCGATCTCTTTCACACCCTTGACGTCCGCATTCAGATCGATCATGAAACGCCGCTGATCGAAACCTTTGATAAAATCGAGATCCCCACGAGAAAGGGATTGAACTACGTGGATCTGGAAACCCTGGTCGTCCCCTCAAAGATCGATTTTACCTACTACTAAAAAGGAGACACCATGTACGCCAAACGAATTAACAAATACCGTATCCTCTGTCCGGATCGCCCCTATCTCGTCGCGGACGGAAGGATCTATACCAATCCCACAACGGCACAGCTCCAAAGGCAAGGCTATAAGCCCCTCGTTGAAAAGGAGCCCTGCCCCGAAGGGGAGCACTACGTCTATTACGAGGAGGACGAAAAAAACGTCTATATCTGCTACGGCGGAAGGGAGGAGTATTCGTGACAGAATACGTTTTTCGTACGAAAAACGGCCGCGCACAGCTGGTGAAGGGAGATGCCTTTCCCACCGAACGCGCCCTACTGCGCCTGGAGGACGGGCGCCCCGCGGTGCTTTTGATCGCGGGACGGCGCACAGAGATCCCCTCGGAAGGGGCATATCTAACGGCCGCCGCATTGCCAAGCGGCATGCATACGCCGCTGATCCTTTCGAACGGTGAGCGCTTCGAGGGGCCTCCGGTCGCCGTTTTCGCGGGCACGCTCTTCTTCCTGCCCCCAACGCATGAAAGACTCGCCGCGGCAGAGGCCGGTGCAGAAGAGGCGCTCGAAAAAATCGCGGCGCTCGAAAAGCGCGTTCGCGCCATCGAGGACCGCATACAGAACACCAATATCTTTTAAAGAAAGGAAAACGAATGAAGAAATTTTTAATCACGCTTTCTCTCGCCCTCACGCTCCTTGCGGCGCTTCCCTTCGCCTCTATGGCCGCCCCCGCCACGAGCGAAGCGGCAGAGCCCGGCTTCTTTTCCCTGCTCTACGAAGCGGCGGGGGCGCACCTTGCGGAAATACTCTCCGCGCTCTCTGCCGCCTCTGCCATCGCCATTGCCTTTTGCTATAAAAAGGGACTTTTGCCCATACTGAAAAACGGCATCGGTGCCATCGGATCTGCCACGAAGAAATGGGGCGAGAATGCCGAAAGCTATGGAGAGGAAGCCAAGAAAATTTGCGAAAATGCAAACAACTATATACAGCAAGCCGATAAAAAGATCGATGAACTGAAGGAATGCTTTGAATCCATAGAAAAGAAGCTTGCCGCTCTTGAAAGCAACGCCAAAGAAAACGGGCAGACGAGGACGGTGCTGATGGGACAGCTGGATATGCTCTACGATATATTCTTAAGCTCCTCGCTGCCGCAGTTTGAGAAGGACCGCGTCACCCAAAGGATCGAGCGAATGAAGCGCGAGATCGGCTCACCCAAAAACGGAGAAGAAAGCCATGCGTAAGACACGCCGCGCGAAAATTTTATTCTCCCTTGGCGGCTATCTTTTTTCGGTCGGCCTGCCGCTTGCCGCCACGCTCTCCTTTTTTCCGCTTTGGAGAGAAAAGGGCGGCACGGCCGTGCTCGCGGGCGGAACGCTCCTTTTGATCGCACTCTGCGCGCTTCCCTTATGGCGAGGGCTCAAGGCCCTGCTACGCAGTCCTTCCGTATGGGGGCTTTGGCTCCTTGCCTTTCTCGCCTTCTTTTTACTTGAAAGCATCGCCGGCGAGATGTGCGTGATCTGCTTTTTCGGTCTGATCGGAAATCTGATCGGATCGCTATGCTTCCGTCTTGGGAGAAAGTGGGGTGGCGGCGGTGGAGCATGAGACCGAACGCCTCTTTACGAGCGCACTGACCTCTCTTTCAAAGGGACGGCAGCGGATCTTTTCCCGCGTTGGGCTTTGGATCTCCGCACTCGCCCTGCTCGTCGCCGTCGTGATCACCTTCACGGACGTATCGTTTCTCTCGCTTTCCGCCGAGAGCCTCACCTTGAAAATGGCGGTATACGCCGCCGTAACGGTGATCATGTTCTACGCGCTTGAGGAGGAGGGCGAGCGCACGGGGCGCGCGGAGAGCGCTTACAAGGAGAGTGAAAAAGCCTTTCTCGCCGTGAAAACGGCGGTGACACCCGCACACTACGGCGCGCTTGACGAATTTTGCGAGAGGTATATCGAGGAGGAGCTTTCCAAGCGAAGATCGCTCTTTCTGCTTTCGCACGGGATCACGCGCGGCGATGCCCCCCTTCCCGCACCGCTTGAAAGAAAAATGAAAGCGCTGAAGCCGCTGCGCGTCACGGCCGCCACCCTTTTGGATCCAAGCGCTACCCCAAGACATTCGCCTCTTGAAAGCCCCGAGCGCCGCCGCAAATGCCGCCTTGCCGCAAGACTTCTGCCCTCTCTTCTTTGCTCGGTCTTCGGGATCGGCATTGCCGTCGGCGTGCGCGGCGTCATGACGCCCTCCGCCATCATAGAGGGACTTTTCAAGATCTCGGCGCTTCTGATCGTTGCCCTGCGCGGCTACGCCGTCGGCTATCTTTTCATCGGCGATGCCGAGACCCCCTTTCTACAAGCCAAAACGCGCCTGCTCGAGCAGTTTCTTTGCGAGCAAAATATTTCCAAGAAAACCGCCGATACTTGACTTTCAAATCGGGGTATGCTAAAATGGAAGCATCGAACGACGGCCGCGGGCTTTTGCCCGCGGCTTATCCCGGAGGAAGGTTATGAAAATTTACGAAGGACTGGAAGAGGCGATCGGAGGCACCCCGCTCTTTCATCTCGGAAGAATTGAAAAAAAGCTTGGCCTGAAGGCACGTCTTTACGCGAAGGCAGAGGGCATGAATCCCGCCGGCTCTGCCAAGGACCGCGTTGCACTGCAGATGATCCTCGGCGCGGAAGCGCGCGGGCTGATCCGCCCGGGCGACACGCTGATCGAGCCGACCTCGGGCAACACGGGCATCGGTCTTTGCGCCGTAGGTGCGGCACGCGGCTATCGCGTTCGCATCGTGATGCCTGACTCCATGTCCAAAGAAAGACGGCTTCTTATGCAAGCATACGGCGCAGAGGTGATCCTCACCCCCGGCGCGCTCGGCATGAAGGGCGCGATCGAAAAGGCGGAGGCGCTTTGCAAGGAGGATGCGCGCGCCTTCGTTCCCTCGCAGTTTGAAAACCCCGATAACGCCGAGGCGCATTATCTGACGACGGGGCCTGAGATCCTCAAGGCGCTGAACGGCAAGGTGGACGCCTTTGTTGCGGGCGTCGGAACGGGCGGCACGGTCACGGGCACGGCGCGCTATCTCAAGGAGCATTGCAAAGCCTTGCACGTGGTTGCCGTTGAACCGGCCGCATCCCCGATCCTTTCGGGCGGCACGGCGGGCGCGCACGGCTTGCAGGGCATGGGCGCAAACTTCATCCCCGCCGTTTTGGATACGAAGATCTACGACGAGGTGATCACCGAGACCGAGGAAAACGCATACGACTTTGCACGTCTCTTGGCTTGTACCGAGGGGCTGCTTTGCGGTATCTCCTCCGGAGCGGCGCTTTCGGCCGCCGTGCGCGTGGCATCCCGCCCCGAAATGGAAGGCAAGAACGTCGTTTTCGTTCTGCCCGATACCGGTGAACGCTACCTTTCCACCCCCTTATATTGTAAAGACTAAATAAATTTTAAAAAAGGTCTTGCTTTTTCCTAAAAAATATGGTATAATCTCCGTATAGAAATTTTTGAGGGCATCAATTGATGTTTAGGTGATGAATTTATGAATGTTTTGAATTATGTGCTTATGGCGATCCTGCTTCTTTCTGCCGCATTTCTCGTAGTGGCAGTGCTCATGCAGAAGACGAAGGATGACGGTCTTTCCAGCGCCATCAAGGGCGGTGCCGATACCTTCTACGGCAGGGACGGCGGCGACCGCACGGATCTCGCTCTTAAGAAGTGGACCAAGATCGTCGGTCTTATTTTCGCGCTCTGCGTTCTTGCAGTTTACGTGATCCAGCCCGACTATGCCGAGACCGCAGCAGTAAGCTCTTGGAAGGAGCTTACCCAGTACGCAGCAGGCTTTAAGGCTTAATAAGATGCAAACGAAAAGCACCCGCCCCGCTACGGCATAACGCCCCCGCGGTGCGGGTGCTTTTATTCAGGAGAGGCTATGAAGGAAATAAAAAACACCTTTTTACCCGAGGACGAAAAATATATGCAGATGGCACTTATGCTTGCCGAGCAGGCGATGCTTGAGGACGAGGTTCCGATCGGCGCAGTGCTCGTGCACAAGGGCGAGGTGATCGCCCGTGCCTACAACCGCCGCGAGCAGAATAAATGTGCCACCCATCACGCCGAGATATTAGCCATCGAGGAGGGGTGCCGCACCCTTGGCGGCTGGCGGCTGCCGGACTGCACGCTTTACGTGACGATGGAGCCATGCGCCATGTGCGCCGGTGCGATCGTGAACGCAAGGATCGAGCGCGTGGTCTACGGTGTGCCCGACGTTCGTTTCGGCGCGTTCGGCTCGCTTTTCGATCTTTCGGCATTACCGACCAATCACACCCCCGCCGTGGCAGGGGGACTGATGCGCGACGAGTGTCTTGCGCTTCTGCGCGCATACTTCAAGCAAAAACGCAAAAACTAATCCCGGCACGGGAAGCGGCTCCGTCGCTTCCCGTTTCTTTTTTTGTATAAAATGAAAACTATTATTTATATTTTATACAAAATTCCTCGCCGATAGATCTACATACCACCAAAGAAAAGAGCAAGGAGCATTCTATGAAGATCACGCAGGTCATCAGCGACGAGAATATCGGGGGCGCGGGCATTCTGCTTTCGAGCATTACGGGCGGGCTTTCGGGAGAATACGACTTTGAAATACTTTTACCGAAAAACTCGTCCTTGATACCAAGGCTACCCGAGGGCGTGCGTATTACGCCCTTTCCCATGCACGGGGGCAATTCTCTTGCCGACGTGCCGCGCTTTTTGCAGTATTTTCGCGCGCATCCCTGCGACGTGCTGCATACGCACGCCGCCTTCAGCGCAAGGCTCGCTGGGGCAATGGCAGGCATTCCCCGCCTCTACTCCACGCGCCACTGCGCGATGGGGGCGCATGCGGCACCGCCGCTGTATGCGAAGCTTTATAACCGCGTCACCAGCCTGACGGTCGCCACCGCCTCTGCCGCCGCAGAGGAGCTGATCTGCGAGGGCGTGCCGAAGAAAAAGATCCGCGTGATCTACAACGGGGTCCGCGAGACGGCAAAGCTGACCTCTGCCGAAAGAAGGGCGGTACTGAAAAAGCTCTCACTTTCCGAAAAGGACACCGTGATCGGCTGCTGCGGCCGTCTTGAGCGCGTGAAAGGACAGGATCTTCTCATCGAGGCGGTGGCGGCGCTCGCACCGCGCTTTCCCTCGCTTCACCTGCTTTTGGTCGGCACGGGAAGCAAAAGAGCGGAGCTTGCCGCGCTTGCAGAGCGGCTCGGCATCTCGGAGCGCGTTCGCTTTACCGGCTACACGCCGACGCCCGCCGTGTATCAAAATCTTTTTTCCTTGAACGTGAACCCCTCGCGCGGCACGGAGACCTCCTGCCTTGCCACCTCGGAATGCGCCGCCCTCGGCATCCCCACCGTTGCATCGGATTTCGGCGGAAACCGCGAATGCGTAGCGCACGAGGTCAGCGGTCTGCTTTTCAAAAGCGAAGACGCCGCCGCGCTTGCCTCTGCCATCGAGCGCGTGCTGACCGATACGGCACTGCGAAAGCTTCTTTGCAAGGGCGCGCGCAAGCGCTACGAAACGATGTTCACCCTTTCAAAAATGCTGGAGGGATACAGACGGCTGTACGCAGAAAACAGTTGACATCCGCGCGCGAGTGTGTTAAAATAAAAGGTATGAAAAAGGAATATTTAGAGGGCGGCCGTGTTCTGAATGCACACGGCGTCCGTGGACTTTTGAAGGCAGAGGCCTGGTGCGACTCACCGAAGGTGCTTGCGGCGCAAAAGCGCATTTTCTTCGCCGAAAAGGACGGCACGATGAAGGAATGCAAGGTCACCCGCGGCTCGGTTGCGGCAGCGTTCGTTCTGCTTGGCATCGAGGGTATTGAGACCCGCGAGGATGCCATTGCCTTGAAAAATACCGTTTTTTATCTTAAGCGCGAGGACATTCCCGTGCCGGAGGGTGCATATCTGATCCAGGATCTGATCGGTCTGCCCATGATCGATATTGACAGCGGGCGCGTTTACGGTCAAGTCGCAGATATCACCGAGGTGCCGCGCGGACAGATGTACACCGTCAAGACCGAGAGGGGCGACGTTCTTTTTCCCGCCGTGAAAGAATTTGTGAAGCAGATCCGTCCGGACGAGGGCATTTACATCCGCCCGATCCCCGGCTTTTTCGAGGACGAGGTATGAAATTTGATATCATGACGCTGTTTCCGGATATGGTCCGCACCGTGCTTTCCGAAAGCATCATTGGCCGCGCGCAGGATGCGGGCACGATCGAGGTGCGCTGCCATAACATCCGCGACTTCAGCACCAACAAGCATCGCAATACCGACGATACGCCCTACGGCGGCGGCATGGGCATGGTGATGACCTGCCAGCCGATCTACGATTGCTTTCAGAGCATAAAAAAGGATTTTGCCGAGGGAGAAAGGGTGCGCGTGATCTACATGTCACCGCGCGGCCGCATTTTCCACCACGAGATCGCGAAGGAGCTCGTGCAGTACGACCGTCTTGTTTTCCTTTGCGGACACTACGAGGGAGTGGATCAGCGCGTTCTCGACGAGATCGTGGACGAGGAGCTTTCGATCGGTGACTACGTGGTGACCGGCGGAGAGATCCCCGCCTGCATCGTGACCGACGCAGTCTCCCGCCTTTTGGACGGCGTGCTGGCCGACAAGGAATGCTACGAGGACGAATCGATCGCGGGCGGCCTTCTCGAATATCCGCAATACACGAAGCCCCGCACCTTCCTTTCCCGCGAGGTGCCCGAGGTGCTTCTTTCGGGCGATCATGCGAAGATCCGCCGCTGGCGGCTGGAGCAATCGGTCGCGATCACAAGAGAGCGGCGCCCGGATCTTCTGGCTCTGCACCCCGAGGCAGAAGCGGCACTTTTGCCCAAAGCGAAAAAAAGACGGAGCAAAGGATCCGAGACTTGATTTTTACATACGAAAATAAAGAAAGGAGAGCGTTATGGACCGACGGATGATCGACGGCCTTGCGAGGGGCTATGAGATGCCCGCCACGCATACGGGCAACGAGCGCATCAGCTACGGAAAAACCTTTTATTCCAAGCGCATCAGCGGCATCGGCGCAGCCAAGGGCTCGGTGGTGGCACGCATCGGGCGCGCACTGCACGGCATCGGGCATCGGCTTTATTTCACGTCCTGCCGCATGCTGGGTGCATTCGCACTCTCGTTCGGCTTCGTTACGCTGCTTCTTCATTTCGCACATTATTATTTTTAAATGCAAGCATCGACGTATTCATCCCGCTCGTGATCGGGGTGCTGACGACGATTTTTTCCATTCTCCTTATGGTATCGGAAAAGCCGCTTGCCGTTGCCTTACAGGACGGCGTGCTGACCGAATATCTGTTTTTCGAATTCTTCTGCTTTAAGCGCGTATACCGAGAGGAAGCACCCACCCGCGTTTCCCCGCTTCTTGCGGTGCTTTCCGGCGTTATGCTCGCCACGGTCGGATATTTCGTCACGCCGCAGCTTTTGGTTTCGGTGCTGCTTGGACTTTTGTTCGTCACGCTCTCCGCTTGCTCGCCGGAATTTCCCTTTTTCCTTACGCTTCTTCTACTTCCCTTCCTTCCGCTTCTTTCGCATCCGACCGCTGTGCTTTGCGCGATCGTGCTGATCTCGCTTCTCTCCTTTGCCAGGAAGGTATACAACGGAAACCGCGTGTTTGCCTTGGAGCAATATGACGTTCTGATCCTGATCTTCATTGCGTTTTACGCGGCGGCAGGCGTTTTCAACGGGGGCACAAGCTCCACCTACGCCGCGATGAACTTCGTGATCCTCTCGAGCGGCTATACTTTGGCAAGCAATCTGATCACCAACAGCCGACTTTCGCACCGCGCCGTGGGCGCGCTGCTTTTCTCCTCCGTGCCCGTATCGGTGCTGGCAATCTACCAATACGCCGCGGGGCTTGCCAAAAACCAATGGCTCGACAGCGGCTTTGCGGGGCTGATCGAGGGGCGCGCGACCGCCACCTTTGACAATCCCAACGTCTTCGCCGTCTATCTTCTCGCGGTCACGGTGATCTCCTTTGGCTTTTTGGTGGAAAGCGAGGAGAGGACCAAAAAGGTCCTTTGCGGCTTCACCTTCTTCCTATCGCTCTTTGCCATGATCTTTACCTGGTGCAGAGGCGCGTGGCTTGCGCTCATGATCACCATTCCCGCCTATCTCGGCCTGCGCTTTTTCCGCCGCCCCGGCTTCTGGTTGAGCTTTATTTTCCTGCTCCCCTGCGCGCTTTATCTCATGCCGGAGGCAATGCAGATGCGGATCCTTTCGATCTTAAATCTCTCGGATTCCTCGATCGCGTACCGCCTTTCCATTTTCCGCTCCTCCTTTTCCATGCTTCAAAAGCACCCGCTTTTAGGCATCGGTGTGGGCGCGGATAACTTCTACGAGGCCTTCGCTCCCTTTGCGGAGGAGGGCGTGATCGCGCCGCACAGCCACAATCTTTTATTGCAGATCGGCTGTGAAGCGGGCATCTTCGCGCTTCTTGCCTTCGTTTTGCTCTTCTTTACCAGAATGCGCCATCTTTCGGTCTACGGCCGCTATATCCGCCGCGGCTCTATGCGGACGGTCACGTTGTTCGGCACGCTGGCGCTCTTTGCGCTGCTCATCTTCGGAATGACCGACTATATCTGGTTCTCCCCTTCGATGTACTATCTCTTCGTTTTCCTCTTCGGAATGGGAAGTGCATCGTTGCGTATTGCTAAGGAAGAGGCGGACGACCGACTGAATTATCACGGCGATGCAAGACGCGCCGATTCTTCGGTCATCGACATATCTTTAGCCTAATTTGTAAATAATTATTCTCAAAAACGCATATACTTTTCACAGAGGTCGTTGTTTCTATCATTTTCGGAAGCACGGCCTCTTTCGCTTTTTTGAGGTGTTATATGCAAATACGAAAAAGAAAAAACGGGTTGCTTCTTTGGCTTCCCATCCTTTTTGCGGCGGTCCTTCTCTTTGGCCTTTACGCAAAACGGCAAAGCACGAAGGCACCCATCCCCGAGGGCAACGCCACCTTCGTTTTAGCACTTGACGAGGTGGATGCGGCGCTCCTCTCCCATCTGCACACGGGCGACCGCGTGGTGGACCGACAAAGCCGCCGCATACTCGGCGACATCACCGAGATCCGATCCTCGCAAAGCATGCGAGAAGTATATTCTGAAGCACACGGCGCACTCGTCGAGTCCCCCGTCCCGGACAGGCTCAAGATCCTTTTGACTCTGCGTGCAGCCGAAAGGGACGGTGCGGTGCTGACCGAGAGCGGTGACACCGTGCGGCTCGGACAGACCTATTATTTCCGCACCTACGATTTTTCGGGCGAGGGGCGCGTGGTGGCTCTCTCATGAGAAGGGAAAATGAAGGGATCGGCTTTATGCCGCTTGCGATCGGCGCGTTGCTTCTTTCCCTCGTCCTCGTGCTCGCCATGGACGCATCGCGCCTTTTTTCGAGCGGCGAAGCCGTCTTTGCCGAGGCAGATATTTTGCTTGAAAATATGGACCGCGCGACAGCGGAATCTCTGCTTTCGGAAAAGACCCTTTCGATCGGCACGGCACGGTGCGAGGTGGTCTTTATCGGAGAGATCACCCCGCAGCCCGTCCGCGAGATCACGCGAAGCGGCCGCATCATCACTCTCCCCTCCTCCCGCCGTTTTTGCACGCATCTGACGCTGCGCGTTTACGGCAAAAGGACCGAGGACGGCTTTCTTGCAAGCGGCGGCCGCAGGCTTCTCTCCGGCAGCCGCCTCATCCTCGACGGAAAAAGAATCACCGCCGAGGGCTTGCTTCTCTCGCTTTCGCTCCCCGAAAGGGGCGAAGGCACTTAAATACAGGATCGCTTTATGTAAAAACCGCGCATTTATTTGTCACTCTCACCAAAACGAAGAAAAAATGCCGCTCATATTAAAGTATTTTTCACAATTTTTCAAAAGACTATTGATTTTCTTCGGGATTTTTGGTATACTGTTTTTACTGAAAAATCAAGGAGTCATAATCATGATATCTTGCAATCTCGAGATTAAGAACAGCGTTGGTCTTCATGCCAGACCCGCGACCTTTTTTATCCAGAAGGCCAATTCCTTTAAGAGCTCTATCTGGGTGGAGAAGGAGAATTGCAGAGTGAATGCAAAGAGCCTTCTGGGCGTGCTTTCTCTCGGCATCACGAAGGGTTCGGTTATTACGTTGATTGCAGACGGTGCCGATGAAGCCGCTGCGATCGAGGGACTGACCGCATTGGTTGAGAGCGGTTTTGATGACTGATCCGCATTCTGCACTTATTTTAAAAGAGAGCTGACCCGAGCGTGCAACCTCGGATGGCCGCATTTTATATTTGCGCCGTCCTGCCGTGTTTGCGCGTAGTGCGCGAGTCGGCTCTCTTTTTTCATTTTTTGCCCGCCGCAAGATGCCGCGGCATGGCACCGATCTCACGAAAGGAGGCGCGAAAATATGCAAGCAAACGCTACGATCGACAGATTGCGCGAAAAGGCACTTTCCCTGCCGCAATCCCCCGGCGTTTACATTATGAAAAGCAAGGATGGCACGGTCATCTACGTCGGCAAGGCCAAGCGCCTCAAAAACCGCGTGATCAGCTATTTCACCGACACCTATCACACCCCAAAGACCGAGCGCATGCTCGCCCGCGTTGAGGACTTCGATACTATTTTATGCACCACGGAGATCGAGGCGCTGACGCTCGAAAACGTGCTGATCAAAAAGCACGCGCCGAAATACAATATCCGCCTAAAGGACGATAAGTCCTATCCTTACATCAAGGTGACGAAGGAAGACTATCCGCATCTTTTTGTCACGCGCGCAAGAGAGAGCGACAAGGCGCATTATTTCGGCCCTTATTCGGGCATGAGCGGTGCCTATGCCGCGCTCGAAACCGTAATGAAGATCTTTTCGCTTGCCTCCTGCAAGCGCTCGTTCCCGCGCGATATCGGCAAGGAGCGCCCCTGCATCTATAAGGAAATGGGACGCTGCGTTGCCCCCTGCACGGGTGCGGTGAGCGCAGAGGAATATGCAGCGCTGGTGCGCTGTGCCATGGAGGTGCTGGACGGGCGCGTGAAGGACACGCGCGCGCTTCTCGAGGAGAAGATGCTCGCCGCCGCCGAGGATATGCATTTCGAGGCCGCCGCGAAGCTGCGCGACAGCATCAAGGCCATCGACGCGCTTTGCGAAAAGCAACGGGTGGTTTCAGATGCATCCGTGCATCGCGACGTTTTTGCTCTTTATACCGACGATACCGAGTGCGTGCTTGCACTTCTCTCGGTGCGCGAGGGTGCGCTCACGGCAAAAAACGTCTTTCATCTTTCCGCCGACGCCATTGCGGAGGAAGAAAACCTTATCTCTCTGATCGCGGCATATTACGAAACTGCAACCGCCATTCCCAAGCAGGTTCTTTTGGGATTTGAGGTAAAAAATGACAACCTTACTCTACTTTCCGAATATTTGACCATCCTTTCCGGCCGCAAGATCGAGGTCCGCATTCCCGAGAGAGGGGACGGAAGATCGCTTTGCAAAATCGCCTGGGAGAACGCCAAGGAGGCCGCAAAGCAGCACCGGCTCGACGGAGAGAGAGAGGACAAGAATCTAAAGAAGTTTTCATCCGTTTTAGGACTTTCCGAGCCGCCGCGCCGCATCGAGGCCTACGATATTTCCAACGTCGGAAACGAGAGCATCACGGCATCCATGGTGGTTTGGGAGGACGGAAAAATGAAGAAGAGCGACTATCGCTCCTTCCATATCAAGACCACCGACGGTGCAGACGATTACGGCTCTATGCGTGAATGCCTCACCCGCAGGCTTTCTCACCTGGGGGACACAACGCCCTCGCTCGGTGCCACGCCCGACCTCATTCTCCTCGACGGCGGTGCCGCGCACGTGCACGTGGGACGTGAGGTTCTCGCCGCCTTGGATTTAGATATTCCGATCTTCGGCATGGTGAAGGACGATTATCACAAGACGCGCGCGCTGACCGACGGCGACAAGGAGCTTTCCATCGCCCTTGAGCACGGCGTTTACACCTTCATTTATAAAATCCAAGAGGAGGCGCACCGCTTCGCCGTGAAGGGCACGATGGCAAGAAAGACGAAAACGCTGACGCGCTCCACGCTCGAGAAGATCGAGGGCATCGGCCCCGCCAAGGCCAAGCGCCTGCTTGCCGAAATGTCCCTCTCCGAGATCCGCACCGCCACGCCGGAGCGCCTCGCCGCCGTAAAGGGAATTTCCGAGGAAAACGCCAAGGCTATCGCCGCCTACTATAAAACCAAAAAGACGGGAGAAAAATCAAAATGATGCGTATTATCACCGGCTCTGCCAAAGGAAAAAAGCTTCTCACCCTCGAGGGGGATGCCACGAGGCCGACCTCCGAGCGAATTAAGGAAGCGATCTTCTCTTCCCTGCAATTTGATATAGAAAACCGCGCCGTATTGGATCTTTTCGCCGGCTCGGGACAAATGGGCCTTGAGGCGCTTTCGCGCGGCGCGGCCTCGGCGACCTTTATTGACAGCGCGACCGACGCCATCGCCGTTTGCAAGGAGAATGCAAAGCGCACGGGGCTCTTTGACAAATGCCGCTTCCTCGTCAGCGACTACCGCAACTTTATAAGGAAAGCGGCGCACGAGAGAAAATTCGACCTCGTTTTCATCGATCCCCCGTACGCGATGGCCTGCTGCACCGAGGCACTGCGCCGCTTGACCGAGGCAGAGCTTCTTTTAAAGGGCGCCTTGGTCGTGCTGGAAAGCGGAGAGGAAGCCATCGACACAGGGGCACTTCACGGCTTTGAGGTGCAGAAATCCACCGCCTACGGCAAAAAGACCGCCGTGCATATTCTTCTCTACCGCGGAGATGAAGACGATGCGTAAGAAGGATATAACAGTGCTTTTGCCGGGCAGCTACGATCCGCCCACGGTCGGCCATCTTTCGCTGATCGAGCGCGCGGCAAGCGAATACGCGAGGGTGCACGCGGTCGCCTTCGTCAATCCCGAAAAAAAGTACACCTTTACCCACGAGGAGCGCGTGGAGATGCTGAAGCGCACGTGCGCGCATCTGCCGAACGTGACCGTGGGCTACGCCGAGGGCCTCGTGATCGACTACGCAAAAAAGCACGGCGCGACGCTTCTCATCAAGGGCTATCGCAACGAGACGGATCTCGCCTACGAAAGGCGGCAGGCCGAATGGAATCTTGAAAACGGCGGTATTGAGACCCGCCTTCTTCCCGCAGAGGAAGGCCTCGAGTCCGTCAGCTCCACGGCGGCAAGGGCCGCACTTTCGCGCGATGCCGCCACGAACTCGATGCTTACCGAGGGCGTCAGACAGTTTATCGCGGAGAAAAAGCGAAAAAAATCTTGACAAAGTTAAGTTTTTACTATATAATTAACATTTGTAAATATTTATTATTTTAGGACGGGTCTCCAAATGAAGGAAAGAATCGAACAACTGAAAAAAGAATTCAGCGAAGCTCTCGCGGCTGCGGCCACCGAAGAGGCGCTGGAGGCTCTGCGCGTTGCTTACCTTGGCAAAAAGGGCGCGATCACAGACCTGATGAAGAGCCTGCGCGACGTAGAGGACAAAAAGAGCGCGGGACAGTGGATCAACGAATTTAAAACGCTGGCAGAGAGCGAGATCGCATCGGCGGCCGCCGCTTTGAAGGATGCCGCGATCAAGGCGCAGATCCGCAGCGCAAAGAAATTCAACCCCACCCTGATCGCAGAGCGCGAGCTGGGCTCTTACCACCCCATCACCCTTTGCACCAAGGATCTCGAGGAGATCTTCATGGGCATGGGCTTTACCATTGAGGACTACGCCGAGATCGTTGGCGACTACGAGTGCTTCGAGGCCTTGAACATTCCCAAGCACCACCCCGCAAGAGATATGCAGGATACCTACTATCTTGAAAACGGCCAGCTTCTCAAGACCCATACCTCTGCGGCGCAGAACGCCATCATGAAGAAGTACGGCGCGCCCCTGCGCGCGATCTTCCCCGGCCGTTGCTTCCGCAACGAGTCCACCGACGCCTGCCACGAGAACACCTTCTTCCAGATGGAGGGCATGATGATCGACGAGAACATCTCGATCTCCAACCTGATCTACTTTATGAAGACGATGCTCTCCCAGGTATTCAAAAGAGATATCAAGGTCAGACTCCGCCCCGGCTTTTTCCCCTTCGTGGAGCCCGGCTTCGAGCTTGACATCAACTGCCTGATCTGCGGTGGCGAGGGCTGCCCCTCCTGCAAGAACTCCGGCTGGCTGGAGCTTTGCCCCTGCGGCATGATCCACCCCAACGTTCTGCGCGACGGCGGTATCGACACCGAAAAATACACCGGCTTTGCCTTCGGCCTCGGACTTACGCGCCTTGCCATGATGCGTTACGGCGTGAAGGACATCCGCGATTTCAACAGCGGAAATCTCAAGGCGCTGTCCCAGTTTAAGTCTTTGTAAGGAGGTAGTAGCGGTATGTTTCTTTCTATGAACTGGATCGGAGATTTCGTGGATTTCTCCGGACTCGATAAAAAAGCTCTGATCAAGAACTTCACCCTTTCCACCGCCGAGGTGGAGGACATCATCGTTAAGGGCGAGGACACCTACGGCGTTATCGTTGCAAGGATCGAAAGCATCGAAAACCATCCGAACTCCAAGAAGCTCCACCTTCTGAAGGTGAACACGGGCGACAAGGTCATCGACGTGGTTTGCGGTGCGCCCAACGTGCGCGTTGGCATGAAGGTTGCTTTGGCGACCGTTGGCGGCTCGGTTTGCGGACACGCCATCGGCGAGGCCGTGGTTGCGGGCTTTTCGTCCTACGGTATGTGCTGCTCGGAGGCTGAACTCGGTATCAGCGACGACAACAGCGGCATCTGGGATATTACCGACGATATTGCGCTCGGCACGGATATCAAGTCCGTTTACCCGATCGACGATATTATCTTCGAGGTGGATAACAAGTCCCTCACCAACCGCCCCGACCTCTGGAGCCATTACGGTATGGCAAGAGAATTCGCGACGCTGACCGGCAGAGAACTGAAGAAGCCCGCCATGCAGTGCGTGAAGGAATATAAGGATCTGCCCCCCGTGGACGTTCAGGTCAAGGACGGCGATCTCTGCCTGCGCTACACCGCGATCAAGGTGGAGAACGTGCAGAGAAGGATCAGCCCCGTGGATATGCGGATCCGCCTTTTCTACTGCGGCAGCCGCGCGATCAACTTCCTTGCCGACCTCACCAACTACGTGATGCTCGAGCTTGGCCAGCCCATGCACGCATTTGACTGCGCGAAAGTGAACAAGATCGAGGTGCAGACCTTCAAGGATCCCTTCGTTTTCCGCACGCTGGACGGCATCGACCGCAATATGGACGACAAGATGCTGATGATCACGAGCGGTGACGAGCCGGTTGCCGTTGCCGGTATCATGGGCGGCGACGCTTCCAAGATCGAGGACGATACCAATTCCCTGCTTCTTGAGAGCGCGACCTTCGACGGCGTTAGCATCCGCAAGACAAGTACCCGCCTCGGCCTTCGCACCGATGCTTCCATGCGCTACGAGAAGATGCTCGACCCGGAGCTTTGCCCCATGGCGACCAAGCGTCTGCTTGCCTTGCTTCACTCGCTCGACGAGGGCGCAAGAGTGATCTCCTCCTTCACCGACTGCTACATGAAGCACTACCCCGAGATCACGCTTACCTTCGACAAAAAATACGTTGACAGATACACCGGCATCGATATTTCGACCGCCGAGATCAAAAAGACCTTGACCGCGCTCGGCTTCGGTCTCACCGAAAAGGACGGCAGCTTCACCGTGACCGTTCCCTCCTGGCGCGCCACCAAGGACGTTACCCTGAAGGCGGACATCATCGAGGAGATCACCCGTATTTACGGCTACGATAACTTCGAGGTGAAGCCCTCCGTCAGCCCCCTCGCTCCAAAGCTCCCCGAAAAGGCAAAGGCAGAGGAAAACAGAATCAAGGATCTGCTCGTGAAGAGCTACCGCATGCACGAGGTGCATTCCTACATTTGGTCCGACCTTGCGAAGAACAGGGCACTCGGTATTGAAACGCCCGAGAACGTGCGCGTCATCAACGCGCAGACGCCCGACCATCAGTTCCTTCGCGTTTCCATGATCCCCACGCTTCTTTCCTTCACCAAGGAAAACCGCGGCTACGGCGAGGAATTTTCGATCTTCGAGATCGGCCACACCGTAGAGGGCCTTCGTGCGGACGGAAAGTGCAACGAGCAGAAGAAGCTCGGCGCCGTTCTCTTCAGCCGCAAGGAAAGCGAGGAAAAGACCTTCCTGCGCGCACGCGATGCGATCGTGGAGCTTTGCGAGGATATTCTTCACAAGAGCCCTGTATTCACGCCCACAGAGCCCGTATTCGGCTTTGAGCATCCGCAGAACTGCTACACCGTTTCCGTGGCGGACACCGTGATCGGTTATCTCTCGCTTCCCTATCCCACCGTGAAGGAAGCCATTGACAAGAAGGCATCGATCGCATTCTTCGAGATCCATACCGACACCTTCTCCAAGGTATCGGCAGGCATCGTGAAGTACACAGAGCCCTCCCGCTTCCCCGCGATCGAGATGGATATGACCTTCGTTTGCGAGATCGGCAGCGTGAACTTTGAGCTTCTCAAGGATGCAGCAAAGGCCGCAACCGATGCGCCTCTCGCATCCGTATCGGTGCAGGATATCTACGAGGGTGACGGCGAAAAGAGCGCAACGCTGACACTGCGCTTCGCATTCTCCGCAAGCGACAGAACGCTCACCAAGCAAGAGCTTCTGCCCGCCATGGATGCGATCGCAAAGGCATACGCGACCTTGGGCGTTACCGCGCAGGTATAAAATTCTTTTATTTGCAAGCAAAAAGGTGTATGATCTTTATGAGTGATGTCCTTATCGGAGAATTTATAATAGGGGTATGGGCATAGCCCGATGCACTTGTTAAACAAATGCGAAACTTGCGATAAAAACATAAAGAGAGAACAATGCGGAAAAAAACCGCTTTGCTCTCTCTTTTTCTGCTTTTAGTGATATTCTTTGCTCTCGCAAAGAGTGATATGATTGCTATCGCAATCGTGATATTGAAGCCTTGCGGCTTCAGTGATATTCTATTCGCCTAAAAGCTCGCGTAGCG
>JAFVQL010000079.1 GCA_017504785.1 Clostridia bacterium
AATGCGAGAGTTCCGCCGTAAGCACCCCACGCAACAGCGGGCTTAACGGGAGCCTTCCAGTCGAACTTTTTTGCGTTATCTGCCATGAAATTATCCTCCTTCCTTTCATGATAGTTTTTCCGATGAAGTATCGAACTTCATCACCGCAAAAATTTCTTTCATTATTATAAGTGCTCCCGATCTGACTGAAAACCTGACTGCAAATAGCTCACCTGCCGGGCGCGAGGCGCTCCATCTGGGCGCGCTTCTGCTCGAGCGAGGGATGCACGTAGAAAGCGAGCGTGGTGGAGATGTTGGCGTGCCCGAGGATCTCGGAGAGCGACTTTGTGTCAAAGCCCTTCTCAACGCAACGGGTGGCAAAAGTGTGGCGCAGGGCGTGGAAGGAGTAGCCCTCAAGCCCGTGGCGGCGCATCAGCGTCTGATAGCGGTTGTAGAAGCAGGACGGCTCGGTGGGGGTGGGCGAGGAGGTCAGGATAAAATTCTCCCCCTCACCGCGCACGCGCGAGAGCTGCTCGACGAGAAATTTCGGCAAAGGTATCACTCTGCAGGAACTTTCTGTCTTCGGCTCGCATATAATTAACTTGGTGCGCCGCATATCGTCGGGATCGAGGTTGGCGATCCGCTCGACCGTCCTCGCGACCGTAACTGTGCGGCGGCGCAGATCGACGTCCGACCACCTAAGACCGCAGATCTCGCCGATCCTCATCCCCGCGAAAAGAGCAAAAAGAACGCCGATACCCGTGGTGTCCTCGGCGTCCAGCAGAGCGCGTTCCAGGCGCGCCCTCGAAGTCTTGTCAATAATTTTCGTCGTCCTCGCCACCCTTTGCGGAAAGCGGATCCCCGACGTGTTCCCAAAAACGAAGCCGTTGCACTCGCCAAAGGCAACGATAGCCTTAAGCACGCAGAGAATATCCGCCACACTCTTTGGCGAGAGACCGCCGCCGCGAATGCCGCCGTCCTGCAGAAGCCGCTCGGTAAAGAGATTTATGCGGAAGTGATCGAGCTCGCTAACGTCAAGCGCATTGAACTCGGGCAGCAGATACTTCTCAACGATCCTGTAGTAGCGCGTGTAGGTCGATTCCTTGACCGAGATGCGCACGTCAGAGAGCCAACGCCGCGCGACCTGCTCAAAGCTGTTCTGCGGCAGAGAGATGTCGTCCACGCTCAGCAGAGAGAGCGCATAGAGCTTCTTCGCCTTTGCCTCGCCGTAGCTCGACGCGTAGAGATAGTGATAGCGCGGCTTACCCTGCTCGTAGTGGTGGATGTAGCGCGCCTCCCAACGACCGTCTTTTCTCCTGAAAATGTTTTCGCCTTTTCTTGACATGATTTTTGATCTCCTTTTTTGACTGTTATTTGACTGCGAATAAATTACTTTTAAACCGTATTTATGTAAAAAAATTCGCAAGCTCAAAAATATTTTACCTCAAAAATACAAAAATTGACACAATTCGGGCGGTTTTTTTTAGAAAAAGGGTTGACAAGAGGGGAAAAGAGTGCTATAATACCCGTAAGAATGAAGTAAAGGGCTCCATATGCCCAACAATGAAGTTCGATACTTCATCGGAAAAACTATCATGAAAGGAAGGAGGATAATTTCATGGCAGATAACGCAAAAAAGTTCGACTGGAAGGCTCCCGTTAAGCCGACCATTGCTTGGGGATCTTTTGCCGGAGCTCTTGCTCTTGCAGTTGTACTCGCTCTCGTATTTTGGCTCTGATCCAATATCGAGATAACTTCGAAGTTTTATTTTAAAACAATTTTATTTATTTAATTAAAGGAGAAAATCAAAATGATTAA
>JAFVQL010000080.1 GCA_017504785.1 Clostridia bacterium
ACTCGAAACGCTCGGTGAAGCGGGGATCGCTGGGCTTTCTCTTTGCGAGAGGAGAATTCTCAACGGGGTAATCGTAAATAAAGGTGGGCTGAATGAGCTTATCCTCAACGAAGGCATCGAAGAATGCCGCGAGCACGTGACCCTTCGTATCCTTCCCTTTTTCAAGCTCTACGCCCTTTTCTGCGGCAATGGCTCTTGCCTCCTCTGCGGTGGCGATCTGATCGAAATCGACGCCTGAATACTTCTTTACCGATTCTACCATCGTGAGCTTTTCCCAATGCCCCAAATCGAGCATGGTGCCCTGATATTCGATCTGCAAGGTGCCACAGGCCTCGCTCGCCACGAATTTGTAGAGCTCTTCTACAAAGTCCATCACGGCGTGATAATCCACGTACGCCTGGTAAATTTCCACGGAAGAGAACTCGGGGTTATGCTTGTTATCCATGCCCTCGTTGCGGAAAATTCTGCCAAGCTCATACACCTTTTCAAAGCCGCCCACGATGAGGCGCTTTAAGTAAAGCTCCGTTTCGATACGAAGATACATATCGAGATCGAGCGCATTGTGGTGCGTTTTGAAGGGGCGGGCATCCGCGCCGATCTCCAAAGGCAGAAGGATGGGGGTATCCGCCTCGATAAATCCGCGATCATCGAGGAATTTGCGAATACTGCTTATGATCTTCGCTCGCTTGAAGAACGTATCGCGAACATCCTGATTCATCACGAGATCGAGGTGGCGAAGGCGGTACTTGGTATCCACATCCTTAAGGCCGTTGTGCTTTTCGGGCAACGGCAAAAGTGCTTTGGAAAGTAGCACGAATCGGGTGGCGTGAACGCTCACCTCACCCGTCTGCGTTTTGAAAACAAAGCCCTCGACTCCGACGATATCGCCGATGTCGAAATCTTTTTTATAAGAAGCGTAAACCTCCTCACCTACATCCTGACGGGTGACGTAGATCTGGAGCCTTCCGAATTTATCCGAGATATGCGAAAAAGAGGCCTTTCCCATGACGCGGCGGGACATCATTCTCCCGGCAACGGTAACGGTTTTTCCCTCCCACGCCTCGAACTCCCCCTTTACGGAGACGGAATTTGCCGTTACGGGAAAGCTCGTGATCTGATAGGGATCACGCCCCTCTCCGCGCAGCTTTGCGAGCTTTTCGCGGCGGATGCGCGCCTGCTCTTGAAGCTCTTTTTCTTCCTGTTGCGTTATGATATCTTCCATACTTCCTCGCTTACTCAATTTTGAGAATTTTGAGCGTGTACTCGCCATCGGGGGCCTTTACGGCAACGACCGTTCCCTTCTTCTTTCCGAGAAGCGCCGCACCCACAGGGGATTCGTTCGAGATAATGTTCTTCATGGGATCAGCACCCGTCGTCCCCATGATGGTATACGTTGCCTCCTCTTCGAGATCATCATCGTATACGGTAACCTTGGAGCCGATATGCACAACGGAGGTATCGCTTACCTCCTTGATGATCTCTGCGTTTTTGATCTGATAATCGAGCTCTGCGATTTCGCCTTCGAGGGCTGCCTGTTCGTTGCGAGCAGCATCGTACTCAGCGTTCTCGGAAAGATCTCCGTGGCTACGCGCCTCCTGAATGCGCTCGATGATCTCAGCGCGTTTGACCGTCGTAAGATGCTTGAGGCGCTCTTCCGCCTGTGCCTTCTCTTCCGACGTCATGTAAAATTTATCCGCCATAAAATACCCCTTTGCGCATTCGCGCTTTCGCTTCTTGATAAAATACGACCGTGAAAATTTCACGGCGTTTTCCTTATTATACCCCTTGCGCGCGCGTTTGTCAATTACTTTCCCGCGCCCGCTAAATTTTTCGCTTGCTTTTTCCGCCTGAATGGATTGCCTTTCACGCCATTTTCCTGTATAATGGGAATATGTTTCGCATTTGGGCAAAGGTCTTTGAAGAAGACCACGTCGTGAAACAAATTACCTATGAACAAACCGAGAGGTTTGCGTACGCCGATTTCTTTCGCTATCTCGCGGAAATCTGCGATGCGCTCGATATCCCCACGCCACTCCTTTTGAAAGCACATGTCTTCAATTATGCGAAGTTCAACCACGTCGTTTTCAAACGGGCAGATTTTATGGAGAGCGTGGAATTCGATAAGCTGGTGCTCGAGAATATCTTATGAAAGTTTTCTGCCTTGCATGACGGAAAAAAAACTGCACAAACTCTCTGCATGAAGCTTACTACGTTTATCTGCTGCGGAATCCTCATCGCCTTCGGCACCTTTGCGAGCGTGTTCGCGCTTACGGGGTTTGATCTGCTCTTTTTTCTGTGCTTTGGAAACGTGATCTTATACCGCAGCCTGCTCTCTCTTTCGGGCATGGGTGCTGCCTGGCTGCTCTTTTGGCTGATTTGCTTTAGGCCGACGCCGTTACGCGGCCAATGACCGAAGCCTTCTCGCCTGCAGCGGTCAGGATCTCGATCGCCTTCTCGGCCTCCTGCTCGTCGAGGGCGATG
>JAFVQL010000081.1 GCA_017504785.1 Clostridia bacterium
ACCGCGCCCGAGGCAGCACCCGAGAAGAAGCTGTCAGCCGCACAGCGTTATGCGGTGGCGGAGCTTGCAGCGGCGCTCGCGGCAGAGTCCAAAGAAACCGCGCCCGAGGCAGCACCCGAGAAGAAGCTGACAGCCGCACAGCGTTATGCGGTGGCGGAGCTTGCAGCGGCGCTCGCGGCAGAGTCCAAAGAAACCGCGCCCGAGGCAGCACCCGAGAAGAAGCAGACGGCTGCACAGCGTTATGCTGTTGCAGAGCTTGCAGCGGCGCTCGCGGCAGACGGATATAATGAAAATGGCGAGAAGCCGAAGAAGCCCTCGCGCGCCGAGCTGCGTGAGGAGAAAAAGCGCGCCTATGAGGAGGCGGAGCTTGCCGCCGCCCTTGCGGCAGAGTCCGAAGAAACCGCGCCCGAGGCAGAATCCGAGAAGAAGCTGACAGCCGCACAGCGTTATGCTGTTGCAGAGCTTGCGGCAGCGCTCGCGGCAGAGTCCAAAGAGGGAACACCCGAGATCGCTTCCGAGGCAGCACCCGAGAAGAAGCAGACGGCTGCACAGCGTTATGCGGAGGCAGAGCTTGCAGCGGCGCTCGCGGCAGACGGATATAATGAAAAGGGTGAAAAGCCGAAGAAGCCCTCGCGCGCCGAGCTGCGTGAGGAGAAAAAGCGTGCTTATGCAGAGGCAGAGCTTGCCGCCGCCCTTGCCGAAGACGAAAAGAGAGCGTCGAAGCAAAAGGCCGAAGATGCATTCATCGCATTCGCGCACGGAGGCAAAAGGAATGCCTTTGCAAGCGAAGAAAAAGAAGTATACGGAAGAGAAGCGGCCGCAGAGTATTATGCAAACGCCGCCGATCCTCTGCATTCGAATATCAGCGACCGAAAGCTTCGCCGCGCGGCCGACGCTTACATCTCCGAGGTAGAGCTTGCGTCGGATGTCGAGGGCGCGGATCTTTCGGCGGACGAGCGTCAGCTTCGTCTGATCTGTGCCGCATCGGAGGCTTTGGAAAGATCCGAGGCCTTGTCCGGCGCACGCAAGGAAGAGCTGCTGGCCGCGGCAAAGCAGGCTACCAAGCATTCCGATGATAAGAAAAAGCAGAAGAAGCTTGACCGCATGACCGCATCGGCCGCAAAGCGCGAGGCGAAGAATGCCGATCGCGCTCTGGAGGAAGACAAGAAGAATCTTGCGCTTCTTGAAAAGAACAGAGATATGGCAGAGGCCAAGGCGCTCGCCGCCGAGCAAGAGGCCGCCGATGCCATGGAAAGAGTATCCGCGCTTCGCGCAGGTGCTTCCAATAAAAAGAAGCTGGAAGCATACAGCGAGGCCTTAAGCGCAAGCGCAAGAGCCGAGAGCGCAAGACTGACCGCCGATACCCTTGCCGCCGAATACGAGAGCGAAAAGGAAAAAGCGATCGAGCGCCAGAAGGCAAAGGCCGCCATGCTCGCCTTTGCCGCGGTTGCAAGCGCGGAGTATGAAAACAGCAAGGGAATGCCCCTTTCCGGCAGTGATAAGCGTAAGCTGAACACCGCCATTTTGGGTGCACAGCGCCGTTACGACCGCGCTCTGGCTGCTTTCCGCAATGCGGAAGCAAGACTTTCGCTGCTGGCCGATGCAAAGGCATCGTCCTCCCGTTTGGCCGCCGCGCGCCGTGATGCCGCAAAGGCAGAGGTGCTTGCCGCCGATGCACAACAGAGGCTGAATACGCTTTTGGCGACCAGAGAGGCCACCGAGTGCTCGAAGGCACTGAGCAGAAGAGAAAAGGCCGAGCTTTTGGCTCTGGCGATTACCGTCACGGAGAAAAATGATGAAAAGCTCAAGGCGCGCCTGAAAAAGAGCGTCGCCGCCGCCCTCCGCAAGGAAGAAAAGGCCGCACGCCGCTTTGAAAAGCACTTCGATCGCAATATGGATCGCTATGAAAAGCGTGCCGCCGAGACCGAGGCAGAGGCACGTGTTGCCGCCGATTTCGCGGCGAAGGCGAAGGCAAAGGCGGATAAGCTTGCCGAGAAGAAGGCGGAGACCGAGGCACTGCATGCGGCGTACGAGTATGCGCTTTGCGAGCAGTCCCTTGCCGCCGAGGCAAGAGCCGTGGCAGACAGCGCGAGGTTCCAGCGCGATATTGAAAAGCGCCGCGCCGAGGCCTATAAGGAAGCGGGCGAAGCCATGCTCGCCCTCTCCGCTACGCTGACCGCACGGGATAACGAGCAGAAGAACAGTAAAAAGCAGGCGGCGATCGTTTTGTGCGAGACCCGCAAGCTGGATGCCGCGATCGAGGATGCCAACCGCAAGTTCGAGGCGGCTGAAAAGAGAAGCATTGCCGCCGCTAAAAACGAGCTGGAGCTTCTGGAGCGCAAGCGCGCAAAGAAGGCCGAGATCATGGCCGCGCACGCGACGTATCTGGAAGCAAGGGAAGAGGCCGAGCGAGCAAATTCCAAGAAGGAAATGCTCGAAAAGGCGAGAATTGCCGCCGAGGGCTCCAAGGCTCTCAAGGCAGAGGAGAAGGCAGAGCTGCTCTCGCTTGCCACCGAGCTTTCCGCGGATGAGAAGAACACTCTCAAGGCAGAGCTTCTGAAGAAAAAGATCGAATATGCGGCGAAAAAGGAGGCTTTGGCCGAAAAGAAGCTTGCCGAAGCCGTTTCGCGTCGTGAGGATTCTCTTGAGATCCAATATCTCTATCAGGAGGCCAAGGCGCACATCGCCGAGGAATCCGCGAACGAA
Source organism: Clostridia bacterium (assembly GCA_017504785.1). Taxonomy (GTDB): domain Bacteria; phylum Bacillota; class Clostridia; order Oscillospirales; family CAG-272; genus UBA1740. Next base: position 2,707 of record JAFVQL010000081.1, read on the forward strand.
AAGAAGAAAAAGGCCGAGCGCCTTGCGCGCCGAAGGGTAAACAGGAAGGCGCAAAAGAAGGCGTACAAGGATGCACTGCTCGAGCAAGCAAGAGCCGAGCGGGAAAGAGAGCGCGCAGAGGAGCTGAAGGCGAAGAGGATCGCCAAGAAGGAAAAGAGCGAGCAGCATAAGGAAGCTGCCGCCGCTATGCTCGCCTTTGCCGCCGCCTTTGCACCGATCGACAAGAAAAAGAAGACGAAGGCAAAGGAAGCGGAGATTTTAAGCACCGTTCTCGGAAAGCCCTCTTATACGGGATTCATTGGAACGGAGATCACCGAGGCAGAGAAGCAGTATGAGAACGCGATCCTCGCGGAAGAGGCCGCACGCGCAAGAGTGCGCGCGCTGGAAAGCGAAAGATCGACGAAGAAGGAGCGCAAGGCAGCGCTTCTCGCCGTCGGCCTTGCCGAGGAAGAAACGATCCGCGCTGAGCGCAGACTCGAAAAGCTGGAGGCCGCAAAGCGTGCCGCCGAGAAATCCAAGGCGCTTTCGCCCGAGGAGAAGGCGGAAATGCTTGCGCTTGCCGCTTCGGCGAAAACCGCCGCGAAGAGCAAAAAGGCCGCTCGTAAAGCGCAGAAGAAGCTACTTAGGGCTGAAATGCAAAAGAGCCTTGCCGAAGGACTTGCCGCCGACGAGGCAGCCCTCGCCGCAAAGCTGAAGGTAAAGCAGCTCGCAGAGGAAGAAAAGAGCGCGCAGCAGAGGGAAGAGATCGAGGCTATGCTCGCCTTTGCCGCCGCCTTAGCACCGATCGAAAAGAAAAAGAAGGTGCAGGCGAAGGAAGAGAAGGTTTTAGGCACCGTTCTCGGAAAGTCCTCTTATACGGGATTCATCGGAACGGAGATCACCGAAGCGGAGAAGCAGTATGAGAATGCGCTTCTTGCGGAGGTGACCGCGCGCGAGAGAGTGCGCGCGCTGAAGGCCGAAAGAGCGGAAGAGAAGGAGCGCAAGGCAGCACTTCTGGCTGTCGGCATCGCCGAGGAAGAAAGGATCCGCGCCGAGCGCAGACTCGAAAAGCTGGAGGCCGCAAAGCGTGCCGCCGAGAAGCTCGAAAAGGTCGAAAAGATCTCGCCCGAAAAGAAGGCGGAAATGCTTGCGCTTGCCGCTTCGGCAAACGCGGCCTCGAAGCGTGAAAGAGCCGCTCTGAAAAAGCAAAAGAGTGCCGTTAAGGCTCTGAAGCAGGAAGCACGCGCCGAAAAGCGCGCCGCCCGCCGCACGCAAAGCCAGCTCCGCGACTGGGAAAAGAAGGTCGCAAAGGCAGAGGCGACGGCGATCGTTTCCGAGGAGCGCAAGACCTTGGCGAAGTCCAAGGCAAAGCAAGCGCGCCTCGAGAAGAAGAGCGAGAAGGCACTGGAGCGTGCTTACAAGGAAGCTCTTGTCAGCGAATACAAGGCAGATAAGGCAAGAAGAAAGGCCGATTCCGCCCAAGCCGCAAGACAGAGCAAGCGCGAAAAGGAAGCGCGCATTGCAGAGCATAAGGAAGCAGCGCTTGCCATGCTCGCCTTTGCCGCCGCTATGGATAAGGAAAGCAAGCGCGAAAGAAGGGAAAAGAATGCCCTCTTGAGAGAGGTAATTCTTGAAGAGCGCAGAAAGGAAATTGCCGAAAGAAGAGCCCTCGCCGACGAAGCGAAGGCCAGAAGAAAGAGCAAGCTCGAAGAGCGCTCCGCAAAAGAGGTCGAGCTGTATGCGCGCGCCTTGGAAAGAAAGGCAATGCGCGCGGAGCAGAAGGCTCTCCTTCTCGTTCCCGTAAAGGGAAAGGCCAAGAAAAAGCTTAAGGCTTATGAGGCGGCGCTGTTTGACAGAGCCGAGGCAGACGAGGCAAGAACGCTTGCAAATACGTTGAACGGCGAGGATGCCGCACCCGTTGCCATCGCCGCGCCTCTTAGCCGCAAGGCACAGAAACTGCAGCAAAGTGCGGATGAGGCAGTCAACAAGCAGAAGAAGGCGCATAAGCGCCTGAATGCAGAGGCTCGCTATGCCGATAAGGTTGCGCGCCGCAAGGACGAAAGCCTGCAAAAGAAGTACGATTCCAAGATGAAAAAGCTTCAAAAGCGCGCGAGCAAGGCAGATCTTGCTGCAGAAATGGCGCAGATGAAGCTGGATGCACAGCTGTATAAGGATGGCGTAAAGCACGAGCCGACCGCTCCCGCACAGGTGCAGAATACCGAAGCACAGGCTTCGCAGCCGAAGCATACTTACGTAGACAAGGCCGACAGAAGACTGCAAAAGAAGCAGCAGAAGGCGGCGTTTGCCCGCGAGAAGAAGGAGCTGAAGCGCGAGTTCAAGCGTTACGTCATCGAATCCAGAGTGCAGAAGAGGGATCTCAATGCGTTGCGTAAGGCGGCGCTTGCAGGTCGAATCAAGGATGAAAGACTCGCAAGAAAGCTGCAGTACGAGCAGAAGGTAGAGCAAAAGCAAAGAGTCAAGGATGAAAAGGCTTGGAAGGCCTTGGAAAAGCATGATGAAAAGCTTACGCGCCACTACTCGTATATGAGCCTTCTCGAGCTGGATCGCAGAGATCAAGAACGCTTGAAGGTGAAGGCAGAGGAGCAGAAGAAGAAGCTCGCGCCTGCCGCCGAGACGGAGGATCCCTTCGCAAGAGGCATCTTTACGAAAAAGCTTACCCGAAGAGAGCGTCTTGCGCGCAATCGTGCGTACAAGAAGCGTGATATCAAAACGCTGAAGGCACGCTACGATATCGTGATTGCAGAGGCGAAGCGCGATCTTGCGCTTGCACTTTGCGATCTCTCCTGCACCAAGGCGAATGCAAAGCGCATTGAGGCGGAAACCAAGAAGAGGATCTGGAGGCTTTGTGCAAATAAGCGCCGTGCGCTGCAGAACGAAAAGGTGGATAACCACCGCTACTTCCGCTGCCTGCGTAAATCGAGGATCAAGCCGAAGAACTACCGTGTGGATCGCGCGGAGCTTGCCCGCTTGTACGAGAAGCTCGAAAGGCTTTTGGAAATGCGCGACAAGGTCAACGAAAGCCTCTACACCGTATATTCTTACGATTCCTATAAGAGGCTCGGCCGCGTGGATACGCCTTGGCACAAGGCATTCATGCGCGAGAAGAAGCGCTGGCACAAGAAGCTGCGCCCCGATCTGCGCGTGATCGATTCGATGAATCTTTCCCGCCGCGATAAGCAAAAGCTGCGCGCGGATCTTGACTGCGTTGCCACCTCTCACGCCGATATCGTGGAGACGAAATGCCGTATCCAGAAGCAGAAGCTGAAGGGCGCGGCGAAGCGCCTGCAAAAGCAGGAGATCAAGGCGATGAAGCGCGATGCGATCAAGGCACATAATCACATGAAGCGCAAGATGAACATCGCAAGAGCCAAGGCGGATAAGAGAGATTTCTGGTACGTATCCATGCTGTCGCTCGCGATCACGCTTTCGCTGATCTGCATCTGCGTTTTGGGCTGGCATTGGTTCGGGGATAAGATCATGGGCTTCATGAATGCAAATTTCCCGAGCATCGTAACTAAGATCAAGTCACTGCTGAAATAATCAGAAAGCTCTCTCGGATGCAAGCCGCATCCGAGAGAGCACAGAGGAGAAAACCGGTATGAAAAAGAAGGAAAACACCATACAAGAGCTCAGCCTGCTGACCGAGGCACAGCGCGGCGAAAGGCAGAGAGATCTTGAAAAGCAGCGCCTTGAGATCACGCGCGAGATCGAAAAAGTACTAAAGGATATTTCCGGTCTGAAAAAGGGTCGAAGCGTGAAGATGCCGCATCCGAGAAGGCTGGGGCGCCGCCCGAACGACGTTTTGGACGATTGATTTTGCCGTTTTTTTCATTAAATTTGCAAAAACACTTGATTTTTTGAAAAAATATGGTATAATGTTATTGAACAGAATAGAGAGGATGAAGAGTGGCTTGCGGGTCACTCTTCATTTGTTGTTCGGATGGCGCTGCCTCCGCAGGTTCCGGCGGCGTATAATAACATAAATATAAAGGAAGAGAATGCATGAAAAAAAGTGTCAAGGACACGGTGCGTGAGGCGATCTTGCCCACGGTCACAGAGCTCGGATATCGCATCTGGGACATCACCTATGCAAAGGTCGGCGCGGATTATCATCTGGAGATCACGATCGATAGCGATGCGGGCATCCAGATCGAGGATTGCGAGCGCGTGCATCGCGCGATCGACCCGATCCTCGATGCGGCGGATCCGATCGAGGGCTTCTATTATCTGGAGGTCTCCTCGCCCGGAATCGAAAGAGAGCTTCGTACAGAGGAGCATATTACGGCTTTTCTCGGTGCGCGCGTGGAGGCAAAGCTTTTTTCGCCGAAGGACGGAAAGCGCGCCGTGCGCGGTACGCTTCTTTCGCTTGAGGAGAGCGGCGCCGTTCGCATCAAGGAGGATGCGGGGAATGAGATGCTTTTGGAAAAAGGCGAAATATCCCGTCTTGCAACTCTGTTTTTTGAGGAATAATAAGGAAAGGAATGCGTAGCTTTTACGCGACATAAAAATGAATCAGGATTTTTACACAGCGTTGGACCTTTTGGAAAAGGAAAAAGGAATTCCCAAGGAGTATATGATCGAGAAGATCGAGGCTGCCTTGGCCAATGCCTGCCGCAAGGAGGTCGGCCAGACCACCGTTGTGCGCGTGCAGATCGATCCCGTGAAGCAGGATATGAAGGTGTTTCAGCAGAGAGCCGTTGTGGCAGACGGAGAGGTGGAGGATCCCAAGACCCAGATCGCCCTTTCGGATGCAAAAGCGATCAGCCGCCGCCATAAGCTTGGCGGCACGGTGGAGACCGAGCTGAAGACCAAGACCTTCCGCCGCCTCAGCGCACAGGCAGGAAAGCAGATGATCATTCAGGCCATCCGCGATGCCGAGAGAGAAAGACAGACGCGCGAATACGAGGAAAAGAAGGAAGCCATTATCACGGCGATCGTGGATAAGGTGGATACCACCACGGGCAACCTTATTTTGGATACCGGCACGGGCTATGCAACGCTTATGAAGTCGGAGCAGATCCCCGGTCAGTTCCACGACGTCGGCGACCGTATCAAGGTATTTATTTCCGAGGTGAAGAGCGGAGAGACCCGCGGTCCGCTGGTAACGCTCTCTCGCGCACATCCCCATTTTGTAAAGCGTCTTTTCGAGCTTGAGATCCCCGAGATCCAGGACGGAACGATTGTGATCCGCAGCGTGGCAAGAGATGCGGGCAGCCGCACGAAGATCGCTGTGGAATCCAGAGATGAAAACGTAGATGCGATCGGCTCTTGTATCGGTAAGAACGGTATGCGTATCGGCGCGATCCTTGCCGAGCTCGGAGAAGAGAAGATCGATATTATTCAGTACAACGAGGACCCCGTCACCTTCGTTTGCGAGGCACTTTCGCCCGCGAAGGTAATTTCCGCCGAGATGTAAGGCGAGCGCACCTGCCACGTGACCGTTGCACCCGATCAGCTTTCGCTTGCGATCGGACGCGAGGGTCAGAATGCAAAGCTTGCCGCTAAGCTCACCGGTATGAAGGTGGATATCAAGGCATAAATTTCTCTGAAAAAGATAAGGAGGGAAAAGATATGGCACAAGTGCTATCACCGCGTAAGCTCCCCGTTCGCAAATGCACGGGTTGTGCAGAGCATTTTCCGAAAATGCAGCTGATTCGTGTTTTAAGAACGCCGGAGGGCGAGATCCTTTTGGATGCTACGGGCAAAAAGTCCGGCAGAGGCGCATATCTTTGCAAGAATCCCGCCTGCTTGAAAAAAGCGAAGAAGGCAAGGCGCCTCGAGGCATCGCTCGAATGCGAGATCCCCGAAGAGGTTTTTGCTCGCCTGGAGGAGGAGTTAACAGGTGCAATCGAATCATGATCAAAGACTGTGCGGCATGCTCGGATTTGCTATGCGTGCCGGAAAGCTTTGCATAGGAACGCCGCTCGTTTGCAAGGCACTGGGATCGAAGGGCTTTGGAGGCATTCGCCTCGTGCTCTTGAGCGCAGGTGCTTCGGAAGGAACGAAAAAGAAGATTCGCTGCAAATGCGAATTCTACGGCATGGGCCTATGGGAGATCCCGCAGGACCCCGAAGCACTTGGCAGACTTCTCGGAAAGTCGTATGCCCCCGCTGCCGTCGGCGTTTGTGATGACGGCTTCGCCAGAGAGATCGATGCCACCATGGCATTACGAAACAACGATACAGAAAGGAAGTTTCCACCCATCGGAAACCGGTGATATATATGGCCAAAAAGACGATGAAGCTCTCGCAGCTCTCCAAGGATTTCGCAATGAAATCCAAGGACGTGCTCGATGCCTTTAAGGACCTGGGAATGGAAAAGAAAAGCGGCGCCAATGCAGACGACGTTGAATTTGCGCTCTTCTTCCAGAAGGTAACGAAGGCAAACCAGATCGAAAACCTGGATGATTACGTAAAGGGCGTGGCAAAGATCCGCGCCGAAAAGCCCGCGGTAGAAGAAGAGAAGCCTGCCGAGGAGAAGAAGCCTGCCTTGAAGACCGAGGCGGCATCCGAAAAGAAAGAAGAAAAGGCTTCAGAGAAGGCAGAGCAGAAGCCCGCGGCAAAGGCAGAGGAAAAGCCTGCGGCGAAGGCGGAAGCGAAGCTCGCAGTGAAGGCAGAAGAAAAGCCTGCACCCAAGGCAGAGCCTCAAAGACCCGCTTACCCGATGCCCCGCCGCCTCGATAAGCCGCTTGAGCGCATCGTGCCGAAGAAGCCCGATCGCCCCGCACAGCCGCAGGGACAGAGAGGTGGCTTTGACCGCTCCCAGCAGCGCCCCGACGGCAGAGATAACCGCCAGCAGAGCCAGCAGGGCGGCCGCCGCTTTGATAACGGCTACGGCGCACGCCCGCAGGAAAATCCCTTTGCAAGAAAGCTCGACAATATGAGAAGAGAAGCACAGGGCTTCAAGCCCGCCGGCTCGCAGACCCCCGTGCAGAAGCCCCAGCAGGCATCCACGGCGCGCCCCGCACAGCAGGCACTTCTCGAGAAAAAGCAGAAGCAGGCCGCCGCTGCCGCGGCTGTAAAGCCCGCCGCTGCCGCACCGAAGAAGGAAGAGAAGAAGGTGCAAAAGCAGCAGTTCAAGACCATTACGCCTACCGTTAACACGCAGAACGTCAAGGGCGGCGTTAACATCGGCGGTGAGTATAACACCACGCAGCAGAAGACCCGCGTTGTCGATATGCGTACCTCGGATGTCAACCTTTCCAAGTACGACGATCGCTACAACGAGCAGTTCTATGCCATCGCAAACGGCACCGATTCCAAGGCGCAGAAGCAGAAGCTGAAGAAGCAGGATAACCGCGGTCAGTTTGCCAAGAGCGCAAAGGATAAGGAGAGAGCCGCGCAGGAGAAGATCAAGCGCATGGAGGCCGAGCTTGCAAGAAAGAAGCAGCTGGAGATCACCGTGCCCGATGAGATCACGGTTTCCGAGCTTGCACTCCGCTTGAAGAAGAGTGCCGCAGAGGTGATCAAGCGCCCGATGCTCATGGGTGAGATGAAGGGTGTAAACGATATTCTCGACTACGGCACTGCCGAGCTGATCGCGGATGAATTCGGCGCAAAGGTCACCAAAGAGGTTGTCGTTACCATTGAAGAAAAGCTCTTTACCGAAGCAGAGGATACCGAAGAGGATCTCGTTCTTCGCGCACCCGTCGTCTGCGTTATGGGCCACGTTGACCACGGTAAGACCTCTATTTTGGACGCGATCCGCCACACGAACGTAACCCGCGGCGAGGCGGGCGGTATCACGCAGGCCATCGGTGCATACCGCGTAAAGGTACAGGATCAGGATATCACCTTCCTCGATACCCCCGGTCACGAGGCGTTTACCGCCATGCGTATGCGCGGTGCAAAGTCCACCGATATTGCGATCCTCGTCGTTGCCGCAGATGACGGCGTTATGCCCCAGACCATCGAGGCGATCAGCCACGCGAAGGCCGCAGGCATCGATATCATCGTTGCGATCAACAAGATGGATAAGCCCACCGCGAACCCCGATAATATTCTGAATCAGCTGACACAGTATGACCTTGTGCCCGAGGCATGGGGCGGTGACGTGATCTGCGTTCCCGTTTCCGCGCTGACCGGCATGGGTATTACGGACCTTCTTGAAAGCGTTCTGCTCGTTGCAGAGGTAAAGGAGCTTCGTGCAAATCCCAATAAGCGTGCAAAGGGTCTGGTTATCGAGTCCAGACTGGATAAGGGCCAGGGCCCCGTTGCGACCATTCTCGTGCAGAACGGTACCTTGCATCAGGGGGATTACGTCATCGTTGGTAACGCGGTTGGCCGCGTGCACCTGATGAAGGACGATAAGGGAAGAAGCATCAAGAGTGCAGGTCCCTCCGTTCCCGTTGAGATCACCGGTCTTGACGACGTTCCGCAGGCAGGCGACGTGCTGAATGCGGTTGAGGACGAGAGAATGGCAAAGGATCTGGCAGAGCAGAGAAAAGAAAAGCTGCGCCAGGAGATCCTTGCTGCCAACGCCCGCGTAAACCTCGACGATCTCTTCAGCCAGATCGCAGAGGGAACGCAGACGCTCAACGTCATCGTAAAGGCCGACGTGGCAGGCTCTGCCGAGGCGGTCAAGGCCTCGCTTCTCAAGCTTTCGGGTGAGGAAGTTAAGGTCAACGTGATCCACAGCGCCGTCGGCGGTATCACCGAGTCGGACGTTATGCTTGCGACCGCATCCAATGCGATCATCGTCGGCTTTAACGTGCGCCCCGATAAGAACGCGCTGGATTCCGCAGAAAGAAACAAGGTAGATATCCGTACGCACCGCATCATCTACGAGATCATCGACGAGATCGAGGCGGCTATGAAGGGTATGCTTGCGCCCACCTATAAAGAGGTGCTTCTCGGACATGCCGAGGTTCGCCAGACCATTCGCGTGCCCAACGTCGGCACGATCGCGGGCTCTTATATCCGTGACGGTAAGATCACGCGCCAGTCGCAGATCCGCGTTGTCAGAGACGGTATCGTTATCTTCGAGGATAAGATCTCCTCTCTGCGCCGCTTCAAGGATGACGTTAAAGAGGTCGGAGAAAGCTACGAATGCGGTGTCGGACTTGAAAAGTTTAACGATATCAAGGTCGGCGATATACTGGAAGCCTTCGTGATGGAAGAGGTACAAAGATAATATTTTGCAAACTATGCTTTGCAAAATAATGGATTTTTCCTTTAGATCGCGCATTTTTTCGTGAGAAAAAGTGCGCGATCTTTTTTTGTTTTTACGCTTCTTTTTTCTTTTGCGGGCGGAAACGGCGACCTGCGATAAAGCAGGTGCGCCGAACGATGTTTGCCCTTGCGTGCAAATGATGTTGCCTTCGGCAATGATGTTTACTGCGTAAGTGATGTTACGCTTGACGGCGTAATGGGCAAACATCACATCACTCGCGACCAACGGGCGCAACATCATTACGAACGAAGTGAGTAACATCACTTCTTTACCACCCGAAAACAAAAACATTGTATAATTTTTTTGTGAAAATTGCATGGGTTTTCGCGCGTTTTTTCTCATCCCTCGTGCGCGCGCATTTTTTAAAACCCTCTTGCAAAACGCGGAGAAGTAGTGTATAATATTTAAAATAGGATTTTTATATTTTGGAGGCAGAGTCTTTGGAACAGATCTATACCATACCCGTCAACGAGGCGTTTGACGCGGGACTTGCGGAGGGCGCGTGCGCCTGCCCCTTCTGCACGCTTTACAAGAAGCTGCAGGAGGACGAGCTGGATATCATTCTCGGGGCATCCATGATGGAGCCGGATATCCGCATGATGACCAATCGCCAGGGCTTTTGCCCCACGCATTATAAGAAAATGCTTTCGAGAAAGCGCCGCCTCGGCATGGGACTGATGCTGGAAAGCCATCTGCCCGACGTCAAGGCGCGCCTGAAGGGAACGCCCCTTTCGCATCTTGCCTCGGTGGGCTTGCTTCTGTCGCTGGAAAAGGATTGCTACGTTTGCAACCGCATCGATAAGAACCTTTCCGCCATGATTGCTACGGCGGTCTACCTCTACGGCACGGACGAGGCCTTCGTGAAAAAGTTTGAGAGCCAGCCCTATTTCTGCCTTCCGCATTACCGCATGATGATCGATTATGCGTCGAAGAAGATGGCGAAAAGGGAATTCAAGGAATTTTTCCCCGTGGCGGAGAAGATCGTTGCGACCTATCTCGACACGCTCGAGAAGGACGTCAGCTGGTTCTGCAAAAAGTTTGATTACCGCTACGACGAGGAGCCGTGGTACAATTCCAAGGATTCCATCGAGAGAAGCATTCGCTTCCTCTCATCGGATAACGGCGAGATAGAATAAAAACGAATCGAATTTCAGATCATTGAAAGGATAAAAGTCTATGATCATCGAAAAAATCAATATTAAGAGCTTCGGTATGCTCCGCGATATGTCCATGGAGTTTTCGGATTCCGTGAACGTCATCGAGGGGTGCAACGAGGCGGGAAAAAGCACGCTGGCTGCGTTCATAAAGTACATGCTGTACGGCTTTGACGCGGCGGACGGCGAAAACGGGATCGGTGAGCGCCGCAAGCGCATCAACTGGGATACCGGCAGAGCAGAGGGCTCTATGACCGTGCGCGTGCGCGGTCGCCGCTATCTGATCAACCGCTCCACCGTTTTGGTGGACCCCACCGCGCAGAGAAGCACCTATAAAGAGGAATCGGCTATCGTGGATCTGGAAACGGGAACGCCCGCCTTCGGTAAATCCCCCGCAGGCGAGATCTTTTTCGGCGTGAAGCGCGAGCTGTTTGAGAACACCGCGTTCGTAGGCGCGCTCGGCGAAGCGCGCATCGCGGAGGGTACCGTTAAGGAATCCATCGAGAATATTCTTTTCTCGGGCAGCGAAAGGCTCAGCACCGAGAAGGCCGCTGCCAAGATCAGCGACAAGATGGAGGCGCTCCTGCACAAGACGGGCACGGGCGGCGCGATCTACGAGCTGGAGCAGAAGCTTGTGGCCTTGGAGGACGAGCTTGCCCGCACCAACGAGGCAAACCATCTCATTCTTGCCAAGGAGGCAGAGCTGCACGAGATCCGCGAGAAGCGAGGCGCCGCAGAGAAGAAGAAGGAAAGCCTTCACGAGCTGGATGCTTGCTATAAAAACGTCATGCTGATCAAGAGCTTTGATAAGCTGCACGATACCGAAAAGGAATACGAGCAGAGAAGCGAGGCGCTGGCGGATTATATCGAGGCCAATACGCACAATCATTTCGTTCCCACGCCCTCGTACCTCACCGATCTTGCGGTGGCGCGCCGCGGTGTGAACGATACCTACCGCCGTATGATCGAAACGCGCGAGAAGTATTCGGAGCGCAAGAGCGCGGTGGGCATCACCCCCGGCCTTGAGCAGGCGATCGCGCTTTCGGATACCGTTGGCGGCGAGGAGGCGGTGCTTCGCGAATCCTCCGCACAGCAGAAAAAGAAGATCAAGAGCATTGCCCTCACCGTTCTCGGTGCGCTCGTGGCGCTCTTTGCCTTGGTGGCAGAGATCATTGCGAAGGGCGCGCTTGCACAGCTTTTGCCCCGCATCGGCTTCGGCGTTTTGGCGCTCGGCGGTATCGCTCTCGGCGTGTATGCCCTTCTCTCGCTCCGCAAGAGCACGGATGCGCTGGGGGCGCTCTGTGAAAAGTTCGGCACGCAGAATACCGAGGAGCTTGCCGCGAAGATGGCGGTGATCGCGGAAAACCGCAAAAAAAGAGACGATCTTCTTTCGAGCACGCAGGATGCAAGGAGTGCCGCAGAGGATGCAAGAAAGCAATACGACGATGCGAAAAAGGAGCTTACGAGCGTGATCCTTCGTTGGGGCGAGGAGCCTCCCACGGCCGCGCTGAACGAGTTTCTTGACCGCTTGGAGGCAAAGATCTCCGCATACCTTGAGCAGAAGAACCGTCTGACCGAGGAGAAGAGCCGCGTGGAGACCTTAATGAAGGAGATCCGCCGCTCACTGGCCGATACGAGTGAGATCGATATTCGCGCCAGAGTTTCGCCGCTGAAGAGAAAGGCGCTGACCGACGTGAACTACCAGGAGATCCTTGAGGGGATCGAGGAATGCAGAGCCGTGATCGAAAAGCAGGATCGCCTTGCTTTCGACGTGGAGAACGAGCTTGCCGCGCTGAAGCTGCGCGCGAAGGATCCCGGCGAGCTTCTGACGAAGATCCAGGCGCTGGAGTCCCGCATCGAAAAGCTGCGCCTGCACCATAAGGCGTACTACATTGCACACAACGCGGTGGTCGGCGCGTCGGAAAATCTGCGCGAGGAGATCTCTCCGCGTCTTGGCGCGTACGCGACGAATCTGATGGAGATCATGACCGATAAAAAGTACACCTCTCTCGATGTTTCCGAGGGAATGCGCGTGACCTTTAAAAACGCCGAGGGACAGGAGAAATCCGTGGATTTCCTTTCGGGTGGCACGCAGGATATGACCTATATCGCCGTTCGTATGGCGCTGATCGATATGCTTTATACGGAGCATCCGCCCATCTGCTTTGACGAAAGCTTTGCCCATCAGGACAACGTGCGCGCCAAGAGCATGATGGAGGCGATCCGTTATCTTTCCGAGGAGGAAGGAAAGCAGAGCTTCATCTTCACCTGCCGCGCAAGAGAGACCGCACTTGCCAACGAGGCGGTTTCGGGCGCAGGCATTTATAAGCTTGCCGCCGCGGACGCGCAGGATTGAGGCTCGAAAAATCAAAGGAAAGGACTTGGCTGATTTGCCAAGGGTTTTGCGGCTATGTCAAAAAAGATTTTGCTTGTTGGAAGTGCCAATATGGACCTTTCCATGAATATGCTTCGCGTTCCCGAGCCGGGAGAAACCCTGCTGGACGACGGGGGCGTTGCCTATCTGCCCGGCGGCAAGGGTGCCAATGCGGCGTGCGCGTTTGCGCGCCTTGGCGGGCACTCGGTCTTCTGCACGAAGCTTGGCGCGGATCTGCACGGTCAGAAGCTGTATTCTTACTATAAGGACCAAGGGATCGACACCTCTTACGTGAAGGTGGACCATGAATATCCCACCGGCCTTGCCGTTGTGATGAAGGAGTCGAGCGGAGAAAACCGCATCATCCTCTATCCCGGTGCAAACACGATGCTGACGGCGGAGAACGCGCAGGAAGCCTTTGGCTGTGCGCCGGATGCGCTGTATCTCGGCTTTGAGATCCCCTTTGCGATCGCGGTGAGTGCCGCGCGGCTTGCCGCCGCGCGCGGAATTCCCATCTTCGTGGATGCCGCGCCCGCAAGCGAGGACCAGCCCCTGGAGTCTTTGCCCCCGATGGAGATCTTTTCTCCGAATGAAACCGAAACCAAAGCCTATACGGGCATCGTTCCCTTTGGAACGGAGGGGTGCCTGCGTGCGGCACTGAATCTTTGCCGCCGCGTGAAATGCAAGCATCTCGTGATCAAGCTCGGCTCGCGCGGTGCGTTTATCTACGACGGAAAGCATTACGATATGATCCCTGCCTTCCGTGCGGAAAAGGTGGTGGACACCACCGCCGCAGGCGACGCCTTTACGGCGGCGATGACGCTTCGTTATCTTGAAAACGGCGGCGATATCAAGGATGCCGTTCGTTACGGCGCGGCCGCGGGCGCGATCACAGTATCGAGAAAGGGCGCGGCAGAGTCGGTTCCTACGAAGGAAGAGATCTTGGCTTTCCTTGAAAGAAATCCCGTTTAACCGATATAAGAAGGGGAACGCTATGAAAAATTACCGTTTGTCCGAAATATCCTTTCCCTCTGCGGATGGAAAGCATACGATCTACGGCGAGATCTACGAGCCGGCAGAAGGCGCGATCCGCGGCGTGGTGCAGCTTGCACACGGCATGACGGATTACGTTGCGCGCTACGAATGGCTGGCAAGCACGCTTTGCGATGCGGGCTACGTTTTTGCGGGGCACTGCCATTTGGGGCACGGCAGGAGCGCAGGCTCCGATGAGGATCTCGGCTATTTTGCGAAAAAGGACGGAATCTCCTATCTCATCAGCGATATGCATTCGATGAATCGCTTGCTTCGCTCCCGTTATCACGGCATGCCCGTGATCGTGCTCGGGCACAGCATGGGTTCGTTTATTGCGCGACTTTACACCGCGAAGCATCCCCACGCGATGGACGCCTGTGTCATTCTCGGTACGGGCGGAAAAAATCCCTTGCTCCCCTTTGGACTTGCGCTTTGCTCGATCCTTTCGCTCTTTTTGGGCGATCGGCATCGCAGCGCGCTGGTTTCAAAGATGTCTACGGGAAGCTACTATAAGAAATTCGATCCCGCCGAGGGAACGACGGCTTGGCTCACGAGAGACGCCGCGCGCGTTTCCACCTATAAGACCGATCCGTACTGCAGCGTGACCTTCACGCTTTCGGCGTACAGAGATCTTTTCCGTATGCTCGGTGCGTGCAACAGCGCGTCCTGGTTTAAGGAGTATCCGAAGCGGATGCCAACCTTGATCATGAGCGGCGATCAAGACCCCGTCGGCAATTTCGGCAAGGGGGTAAACGAGGTGTACCGCCGTATGCTTCTTGCGGGCTGCAGCAAGGTCTCGCTGAAGCTTTACGAGGGCGCGCGCCACGAGCTTTTCAATGAGCTCAACCGCGATGAATTTGCCGCCGATCTGATCCGCTTTTTAGAGGAAGTAACCAAATGATCTACGCTGCCGCAATCACAGGACCGACCGCATCGGGCAAGACCGCACTTTCGGTGCGTGCGGCAAAGGCACTCGGTGCAACGGTGCTTTGCTCGGACTCCATGCAGATCTATAAGGAAATGAGCATCGGCACGGCGAAGGTGCGCCCTGAGGAAATGGACGGCGTTACGCATCTGATGCTCGACGTTGCCTCCGTCACGGAGGATTTCAGCGTATATAGCTACAAGGCGATGGCTCTGCCCTTGGCAAAGGAGGTCGCAAAGAGCGGCCATCTGCCTCTTTTCGTCGGCGGTACGGGACTTTACCTTTCCGCACTCACGAGAAAGGACGCGGAGGCACCCGGCCGAAGCGAGGAATATATGCGCCGCCACGAAGCGCTTGCCGCCACCGAGGAGGGCAAGGAGCTTTTGCACCGCCGCCTTTTAGAGATAGATCCCGAAAGTGCCGCCGAGATCCATAAAAACAACGTGCGCCGCGTTCTGCGCGCGCTCGAGATCTTTGACACCACGGGCAAAACCAAAAGTGCCTGGGACAAACAGAGCCGCGAGGGCGGGGGAGAGGTATCTCTTCTGCACGTCACGCTCGATTTTAAAAACCGCGATCTTCTTTACGAGAGGATCGACCGCCGCGTACGCATTATGATGGAGGAGGGGCTTCTCTGTGAGGTGCGTGCACTGTATGAAAAAGGACTTTTATCTAAAGATACTGCCGCGATGGGCGCGATCGGCTATAAGGAATTTTTGCCGTATTTTAGGGGCGAATGCTCGCTGGATGCGGTGGTGGATGCGATCTCGCTCGGCACGCGCCATTATGCGAAGCGCCAGCAGACCTGGTTTCGCCGTCAGCCCGATATACACAGAGTCTTTATGGACACCGACGACGGAAAAATGCGCCCGCAGGACGAGGTGCTTGCCGAGATCATGGCGTTGCTTGTGCCGTATGCCGAGGCGCATTACGGATTTTCAAAATGATACGTTAAGGAGAAGATATGACTACCACGGCGCTGAAAAAAGCGTTGAAGGACGGCGCTCTCTCTGCACATAAGGCGCTTTATGCGGATACCGCGGGACAAACGCGGCGTATGATCGATGCCGTTGCGGCATTTGAAAGGCAGTACGGAGAGGGAAGAGAGGCTTCGATTTTTTCCGTTCCCGGACGCTGTGAAACGATCGGGAACCATACCGACCACAACCGCGGCTGTGTGATCGCCGCCGCGATCAATCGCGATATCATTGCCGTTGCTTCTCCAAATGAGGACGGCGTGATCCGTATGCTTTCCGAGGGCTATGCGCCCGAAACGGTGGATCTTTCCTTGTCGGACGATCCGACCGCCTTCGAAAAATACTCCTCTGCCGCGCTCGTTGCGGGCGTAGCGGTGGGATTTGTTAAAAACGGTCATGCGATCGGTGGCTTTGACGTCTATTGCACCTCCGAGGTGCTGAAGGGGAGCGGTATTTCCTCCTCGGCGGCCTTCGCGGTGATGATCGGTAATATCATGAACCATCTGTATAACGACGGTGCAGTTGGTGCGATAGAGCTCGCGCAGATCTCCCGTTATTCCGAAAACGAGTTTTTTTGCAAGCCCTGCGGCTTGATGGATCAAACGGCGTGCGCCGTGGGCGGCTTCGTTTTTATTGACCTTGAAGACCCTGATAACCCCCGCATCGAGTCGATCGGGGCAGAGGCACTTGCCAAAAAAGGATACGAGCTTTGCCTCGTGAATACGGGCACGAGCCATGCGGATCTGAACGAGGATTATGCTTCCGTTCCGAAGGAGATGAAGGTGGTTGCGGCTCTGCTCGGCAGAGAGACCCTTCGCGGCACGGCCGAGAGCGAGCTTCTTTTTAGGGCGCCCGAGATCCGTAAGACCTTGGGTGACCGCGCCCTGCTTCGCGCGATCCATTTCGTCCGTGAAAACGAAAGGGTGCTTCTGGCGAAAGCCGCGCTGAAGGAGGGGAACGTCGATGCCTTCTTTAGCGAGATCCTCGCTTCGGGCCATTCTTCCTTTGAATATCTGCAAAACGTGTACACCGTCAAGGCGGTGCAGGATCAAGGCCTTTCCCTCGCACTTGCATGGACCGACGGATTTATGAAGACCCATGCGGGTGCTTTCCGCGTGCACGGCGGCGGCTTCGCCGGCACGATCCTCGCCTTCGTCAAGGCAGAAGATGCCGATTCTTACGTAAAGACCATGGACGGCGTTTTTGGAGAGGGAGCAACGATGCGGTTATGTGTTCGTCCTCACGGCGCAATCCGCTTGCTTGGATAAATTGCCGCACACTGCGTTGTCGCCACACTTGCTCGCATCGCCGTAGGTAACTACGGCTTCTGCTTGCGCGGTGCCTTACGCCTTGTTTGCGACAATTTCTCACGGCGCAAGAATTTGCTTGGATAATAATCGCCGCATACTGCGTTTGTCGTTTCTTGCTTGGATAAATCGCCGCATACTGCGTTGTCGATGCACTCGCTCGCATCGCCGTAGTCATCTACGGCTTCAGCTCGATCGGCATCTTACGCCTTGTCTGCGACGATTTCTCGCGCGCAAGAATTTGAGGGCGGAAGGAAAGCGCACACACTTTGCCTTTCTTGAATTTTACAGAAAAATACTTGGATCAATCAAACACCGTAGATGTCTACGGCTTTATTTAGAAAATAAAATAATAGGAGATATAAATTATGGCAACGAAAAAGACTACGGCTGCGGCAGATGCCAAGGCTGCTCCCTCTGCGGCAGATAAGAAGGCCGCGCTGGAAACCGTTCTTTCCCGCATTGAAAGAGAGTGCGGCAAGGGCTCGATCATGCGCCTTGGC
Source organism: Clostridia bacterium (assembly GCA_017504785.1). Lineage (GTDB taxonomy): Bacteria > Bacillota > Clostridia > Oscillospirales > CAG-272 > UBA1740. Next base: position 20,150 of record JAFVQL010000081.1, read on the forward strand.
GAAAATGCGAATATGAACGTTTCCGCGGTTTCCACCGGATCGCTCACGCTGGATTTTGCGCTGGGTATCGGCGGCATTCCGAAGGGAAGGATCACCGAGATCTACGGCCCGGAATCCTCGGGTAAGACCACCATTGCATTGCACGTGGTGGCAGAGGTGCAGAAGCAGGGCGGCGAGGCCGCGTTTATCGACGCGGAGCACGCGCTCGACCCCATCTACGCAAAGAAGCTTGGCGTGGATATCAACAACCTTCTCGTTTCCCAGCCCGACTGCGGTGAGCAGGCATTGGAGATCGCAGAAACGCTCGTCAATTCCGGTGCGATCGATATCATCGTTATCGATTCCGTTGCCGCGCTCGTTCCGCGCCAGGAGATCGAGGGCGATATGGGTGCTTCGCACGTGGGCGTACAGGCAAGACTGATGTCGCAGGCAATGCGTAAGCTTTCGGGCGCGATCGCAAAGTCCAACTGTATCGTGATCTTCACCAACCAGCTTCGTGAGAAGGTCGGCGTTATGTACGGCAACCCCGAGGTGACGACGGGCGGCCGCGCGCTGAAGTTCTATGCATCCGTTCGTATCGACGTCAGAAAGGTCGATACCTTGAAGAACGGCACCGAGATTTACGGCTCTCGCACGCGCTGTAAGGTCGTAAAAAATAAGGTGGCTCCGCCCTTCAAGACTGCGGAATTTGATATTCTTTACGGATCGGGCATTTCCAAGTCCACCGAGATCATCGATCTTGCGATCGCGCTTGAGATCGTGGAAAAGAGCGGCGCATGGTTCTATTTTGACGGCCAGCGTCTCGGTCAGGGCAAGGAAAACGTCAGAAAACTGATCGAAAGCGACAAGGAGCTTCTTGAGAAGCTGGAGACACTCGTGCGCGAGAAGGCACAGAAGTCCGGCGTGGATCCCGATGCCGAGGAAGCGGATGCCGATGAATTTGAGATCAAGGATTTTGACGAGGGAGATGACCTTTAATCCATGATGGAGAGCCAAAGACTCGTTTTGTTCGTCCGTCCCGCAAGGGAAAAGGGTGCATTCGTCTTGGGACTCTCGGACCCAGAGGAGCGATTCACCGTCGGGCACGCCCTGTATCATGCGCTTGGGGAGGTGCGCGGCGGTGACGTGCTTTCTCCCGAGAGCGTGGAGCAAATAAAAGAAGAGGACGAGGTCCGCCGCGCAAGAAAGGCGGCGATGCGCCTTCTTTCCTATGCGGATAACAGCCGCCGCCGCCTTTTCGAGAAGCTTAGGCGCAAGGGCATTTCGGCAAGGATCGCCGAGCGGACCGTTATGGACATGGTCGGCGAAGGGCTGCTTTCCGAAGAAAGGCAGCTGGAAAGCGCGGTGCTTTCTTTATCCGAGCATCGCTTGTTCGGCCCCCACCGCATTCTTGCGGATCTTTGTGCCAAGGGATATAAGGGCGAGGACGTGCGCGCCGCGATCCATGCGGCCATGGAAAGCGGCGATATCGATTTTAATAAAAATCTTGCCCGTCTTTTCGAGAAAAAGCTCGGCGAAAACGCGACCGAGGAAGAAAAAAGAAAACTTAAGTTTACATACGGGTATAAAAGATGATCAAAAGATTTATAAGTTACTACAAGCCGCACATGAAGCTTTTTACCTTGGATATGTTCTGTGCGCTTATCGTAGCGGCGGCAGGACTTTTTTATCCGACCATTGCGAGGGATATTATCAATGACTACGCGCACAGAGACGAGCTTTCGCCTTTGTTTTTCTGGTCGGCGGTCCTGCTTTTGATCTACGCGATCAAGGCGGTCTGCAACTACGTGGTCGGGTATCTTGGTCACGTGGTCGGCGTGCGAATGCAGCGCGATATGCGCCGCGATCTTTTTTTAAAATACGAGGCGCTTCCCATTTCGTATTACGATGAGAACAAGACGGGGGATCTGCTTTCCCGCCTTGTGAACGACCTTTTTGACGTTTCCGAGCTTGCACATCACGGGCCGGAGAACGTATTCCTTTCGGTGCTTATGCTGATCGGCTCGTTCGTGATCCTTTCGGGGATCTATCTGCCGCTTGCATTGATCATGTTCTCGATCATTCCGATCATCGTGACGGTGACGGGACTTTCGCGCGCGCGTATGCGCCGCGCCATGAAGGCATCGAAAAAGCAGATCGGTGTGCTGAACTCCAATCTCGAAAACGCGATCACGGGCATCAGAGAAACCAAGTCCTACCGCGCGGAGAAGATCGAGATCGCAAAGTTCAACCGCGATAACGGGCAGTTTGCCGCCTATCGCTCCGAGGCGATGAAATCGATGGGCTCGTACCATTCGATGATGGAGTTTTTGACCGACCTTTTGTATCTCGTCGTGATCTTTGCGGGCGGTATTTTCCTTTTCAAGGGCAAGATCAATGCGGGCGAATTTACCGCTTTTATCCTTTATATCGGCATGTTTATGGATCCCATTCGCCGTTTTGCAACGCTTTTTGAGCAGCTGCAGGAGGGCATGAGCGGCTTTGCGCGCTTTGCGGAGATCATGGAGCTTGCCGAGGAGGTCGATGAGGGCAAGATCACGCCGGAGAATTTCCGCGGCGAGATCGCCTTTAAGGACGTTTCCTTTCACTACGACGGCGGCAGCGGGCGCGACGTGCTTTCGCATCTTTCGCTTTCGATCCCCGAGGGGCAAACGCTGGCGCTGGTCGGCCCATCCGGCGGCGGCAAGAGCACGCTATGCCATCTGATCCCCCGCTTTTATGAGATCACGGACGGCGAGATTTTGCTCGACGGCGTGGATATCCGCGATATCCCCTTGACTTGGCTTCGTAAAAATATCGGTATGGTATCTCAAAGTGTCTTTCTCTTTGACGGCACGATCCGCGATAATATCTGCTACGGAACCCCCGATGCAACCGACGAGCAGATCATCGAGGCGGCGAAGAAGGCGAATATCTACGAGGACATTCTTGCCTTGCCCGACGGACTTGATACACACGTGGGCGAGCGCGGCGTGAAGCTCTCGGGCGGACAGAAGCAGAGAGTTGCCATCGCGCGCGTTTTCCTTAAAAACCCCAAGCTTTTGATCCTCGACGAGGCGACCTCTGCCCTCGACAATGCGACCGAGATGCAGGTGCAGGCGGCACTCGAGAAGCTTTCCGTCGGCCGCACGGTGCTCGTCGTGGCGCACAGGCTTTCCACTGTGAAGGAAGCGGAGCGCATCGTTGTGCTGGATAAGACGGGTATCATCGAAAGCGGAACGCACGAGGAGCTGATCGCCGCAGGCGGAAAATATAAGGCGCTTTACGAATACCAGTTCCGCGCTTAAAGATCTTTGAATGCTTTGGGCTTTTGCTTAAATAGCGCTTAAAAACGCAATGCGCCCTCTTTAAAGTCGCAAGCCTTTTTATAAGAAAAAGACGAAAAGCCTGCGTTTTATGCAAAAAATGTAAACAAATATAATAAAAAACGCTTACCGCGCGAAAAAATACGCGCCGTAAGCGTTTTTTATTTAAAAAATGAAAACACGTTTTTGCTTCAAAAATATAAATTTTTCTTAAGTGAAAACGAAAAACACGAAAAGCTTTAAGAAAAATTATTCGCACGCGGCGGTAGCGATCAAGGCAACGCCCGTGCCGGCAACGCTCTCGAGAATGACGTCCCCGACCTTGACGGGGCAGATCGCCCTTGCCTTGTTGATATCCTCCATCACGGCGAAAACCTTTTCCTTTGGAACGGGAGCGGCGGTCTTTACGGGGACGACGCGGCCGCAGCTTGTGCAAACGGTAGAGGTAACGGTGCGCTCGGGATGCGTGCATTCCTTTTCGGCGTAAGCCTCGCCGCGCTTGCATGCGTTGCCACTGACGGAGAGGGGCTTGCCGCTCTCATCCAAGCGCACGGTCAGGGCACAGCCGCGAGGGCATACGATACAGGTTAGAAGTCTTTCTTTCATTTGGAAGTCCTCCTTTTGTCGGCAAGGCCGATCGAAAGCGTGCCCTCTCGGATCTCTTTCAGCCACTCCGCCTTGACGGTCACGGTTTCCATCTCGCCGGGCGCAAGCTTCAAGGCCTTTTTCTCATAGAACACCTTGCCGCCCGCCGAGAGAACGATGCTTTTGTCGCGGAACACGTCGGACACGCGGAAATAAAGTCTTGTATCCTTTGCCTCGGTCAAAAGCTGGGGCACGGTGTAGCGCACGCGCCCGTCGGTCTTGACCGAAACCGAGATCCTTTCATTTTTTTCCTCGCCGCGAAGAAAGCGCACGGCGGCCTCGCCCGCGATGGCGGCTTCCTCGGAAACGTAGTCCACGAGGTCGTGCACGTGAAGCACGTTGCCGCAGGCAAAAATGCCCGGGATCGCGCTCTCTCTGTTGCCGTTCACTCTTGCGCCGCCGGTCACGCGGTCGATCGGAATGCCCGCCATGGCTGTCAGCTCGTTTTCGGGGATCAGACCGCAGGAGAGAAGCAGAGTGTCGCAGAGAATGGTCTGCTCCGTGCCCGCAATGGGACGGCGGCTCTCGTCCACCCTTGCGACCGTAACCGCCTCAAGCCGCTCCTTGCCGTGGATATCCACGACGGTGTGAGAGAGCAGAAGGGGGATATTAAAATCGTTCAGGCATTGCTCGATGTTGCGCGCAAGACCGCCCGAATAGGGCATCAGCTCGCAAACGGCCTTGACCCTTGCGCCCTCCAGGGTCATTCTTCTTGCCATGATCAGCCCGATGTCACCCGAGCCGAGGATCACGACCTCGCGGCCGGGCATCATGCCCTTCACGTTGACGAATTTTTGCGCTGTGCCCGCGGTGTAGATACCGGCGGGGCGCGCGCCCGCAATGCCGAGCGCACCCTTCGGGCGCTCGCGGCAGCCCATGGCGAGGATCACGGCACCCGCCCGGATCTCGAAGATGCCCATTTCTGCGTTTCTTGCGATCACGGTGCGGTCAGGGAAAAGCTCGGTGACCATGGTTTCGGTCATATAGGGAATGCCGCGCGCGCTCACCATTTCGACGTAGCGGTGGGCGTATTCCGGTCCGGTCAGCTCCTCGCCGAAGCGGTGCAGGCCGAAGCCGTTATGGATGCACTGGCGAAGAATGCCGCCGAGTGCACAGTCTCTTTCCAAAATGAGAATATCTCTTTGTCCTTTGTCGTAGGCGGCAACGGCGGCGGCAAGACCGGCAGGGCCTCCGCCGATGATGACAAGCTCTTTTTCGATCTGTTTCATCCGTTTTTCCTCACTTCTTGGTGTAGCCCACGTTCATTTTCGAGCCCTTGCCGAACTTTGTGACCTCGGTCTCGTCCACGCCAAGCTCCTTGGCGATCAGCTCGGTGATATAGGGCGCGCAGAACCCGCCCTGACAGCGGCCCATGCCCGAGCGCGTGCGGCGCTTCACGCCGTCCACGTCCGTGGGCTTCGGGTTTTGCCTGAGCGCCGAAAGGATCTCGCCCTCGGAGACGGTCTCGCAACGGCAGATCACGTGTGCGTAAGCGGGGTCTTTTTTTATGACCTCGTTTTTCTCCTCGTTGCTCATATAAGCAAATTCGTGCATCGGGCGGCGGAACGGATGGAAGTCCGCGCGCTTTTTGAGAGAAACGCCTTCCTTTATGAGAAGCTCTCTGACGTATTCCGCAATGGCGGGGGCGGCGGAAAGGCCGGGGCTTTCGATGCCCGCCACGTTGATAAAGCGGGGGGCGGCGGCACCGATGATAAAGTCCCCCGTGCTGCCAACGCTTCGCAGTCCCGCAAAGGTGGTGATGCTCTTCGAGAAATCGATATTCTTTACCTGCTCGCCCGCTTGCGCGCGAACCCTTGCAAGGCCCTCTTTTGTGGTGCGAACGTCGCTTTTGTCCGAGATGTTTTCGGCGGTCGGCCCGAGAAGCAGATTGCCGTCCACCGTGGGGGTAACGAGAATGCCCTTGCCCATTTTCGAGGGGCAACGGAACACCGTGTGCGTGACGGTATGGCCCGCACCCTTGTCGAGCAGTATATATTCACCGCGGCGAGGGGTGACGGTAAAGGATGCGCCGCCAATCATAGCGGCGATCTTATCCGAATAAACGCCCGCGCAGTTCACGACGAAGGCACCCTCCAGGGTGCGGCCGTCCGCCGCGGTCACACGGTAGCCCTCCTTCGTCCTTTCGATGGCCGATACCTCAAAATTTAAATAAAGCGCGGCGCCGTTATCCATCGCGTTTCCGATGGCGGCGATGCAAAGCTCGTAGGGGCAAACGATCGCACCCGTGCCCGCCAAAAGCGCGCAGGTAACGTTATCGCCCACGTTCGGCTCGCATTTCAAAAGAGCTTCGCGGTCAAGAAGGGACAGCGCCTTCACGCCGTTTTTCTCTCCGCGCGCCTTCAGCGCAAGGAGCGTTTCCTTATCCTCGTCCGAAAAGCCGACGACCAGAGAGCCGTTTCTTTTGTATTTTACGCCGAGCGCGCGGCAGACGTCCTCCATCATTTCCGAGCCGCGCACGTTGAGGCGCGCCTTCAGCGTTCCTTCCTTGGCGTCAAAGCCTGCGTGCACGATCGCGCTGTTGGCGCGCGTTGCGCCCATGGCAACGTCGTTTTCCTTATCTAAGATGGCAACCGCCGCGCCCCATGCCGTGAGTTCTCTGGCAATCATGCCGCCGATCACGCCGTCACCGATGATAATACCGTCTAACATACCGTCCTCCTCGCAAAAACCGTGACTTTCTTCTTCCTATGATTATACCACACGTTCACTTGAAAAGCAAGAGCGAAAGTAAAACACCCTGCTTTAAAAGGATAGCATATTTAAGAAAAAATCGGCGAAGTATAGGGGAAAATCCGCACTTCCAAACCTTATGTGTTCGACTCTCTTACGGCTAGCCGATGAAAGCCAACGCCAAGCGCACCGTAAAGGCAAAAAATGCAAACAATTCGTAAACTTTAGAAAAAAAGCAGGAAAAAAAGGGAAAAAAGGTGTATGATAGTTTTGATAATACAAAAAGGAGCTTTGCTATATGAGTAGCTTTGAGAATCTTCGGATCGTGGACAATTTTTATCAAACCTCGCTGTTTTTTCCCATGCCCACAGTGGTGATCAGCACGCTTTGTGAGGATGGAACGACCTCGCTCGGTCCGTATTCTCTCGTGCAGCCCTACTACGTGGCGGGCAAGGATTACTACGCGATGCTTTTGTGCTGCCGCAATTCCTCCAATACCGCGCAGAACATTCTCCGAAACGGAAAATGCACCCTCAATTTTATTGATGACGATCCCGCAACCTTCAAGGAGGCGGTGAAGCTTTCTTGGCCCGGCGATAAGCCGTCGGAAAAAATGCCGAGATGCAAATTTAAGTTGGAAAAGAGCATGATCGAAGAAGAAACGGGAGAGGCTCGCCCCATGGTGCTGACCGATGCGATCGAGGCGATCGAATGCACCTGGATGCGCGCGCTTGACGGCGCGGATAAGGATCTGCCCGGTGAGCTCAACGGCTACGAGGGGCCCTATCACGATTTTAACGGTATCACCAGCAAATTCGGCGCGCATTTCATTCTGCGCGTGGATAAGATCCTCATGAAGAAAAGGTACAGCGATGCGATCATAGCCGGCGTAACGGCGAAGGATTTTCCGCCCTTGCCCGTGGATTACGGCTACCGCGACAGTAAAAATTTCTGGTTCCACAGAAAGAGAAGAATGCGCGCGGAGCTTTTGCAGGTGCGTAAGGCCTCTCTTGAATCCGTACGCTACGCGGCGGACCGCGTGGATGATAAGGTCAAGTTTACCGACGAGGCGTTGGCGACGGTGCTTGGCGTGCCGAGAGTGTTTTTGCCGCTCGTTTTGAAGGGCTGCGTTGCTTGGGCGAAGGAAAACGGCGTGGAGCGGATCACGGCCGAGCACATGCAGATCATCAACGATAAGAGAGCAAAGGAAAAGGAAAAGAAAAAGAAATAAAGGGGTTGCCGTATTTCGGCAAAGCCAAAAAAGCAGAGGCACTGCACACGGCGACCTGCGATAAAGCAGGTCGGCCGAACGATGCTTGCCCTTACGGGCAAGTGATGTCGGCTTCGCCTAATGATGTAGCCTACGGCAATGATGTTGTGCCTTCGGCACAGTGGGCAAGCATCACATCACTCGCGACCAACGGGAGCAACATCATTACGAACGAAGTGAGTAACATCACTTTTGCGTAAGCAAAAACATCACTTATATTCCTTCCAAAAACAAAATATCGTATAACACACTATACCTTGCAAGCAAGATCGTGTGAAAAGGGGCGAGAAAATCTCGTCCCTTTTCTGCTTTGATATTATAAAAATCTCGTCAGCGGATGCGTCCAGATGCCGTAGGCATTTTCATAGTAGACCTTGAAGCCGCCTGCGTTTTTGGGGATCTTGCGCGTGATGACCCCGCTTTTCTTTTCCGCCTCGGTGAGAGGCTCGTATTTTGCGAGGGGGCGGGGGCCTTCGCCCGCGATGCGAAAATCCATATAATGGATCTTGCTGTTTTCGTCGCAGGGATCGGCGGTGATCGTGATCGAGCCGTTTTCGATCTTGAAGTCGGTTTTTGCGCGAAGGAAGGCAAAGCTTACCTCGCATCCGTTTTCCTTCAGCCTTGCGGTGTAGTAGCCGCATTCCTCCGGCTCAAAGGCGCGCACGCTTCTGCCGCACACCTCGTAGGCTTCTGCCAAGACGCCGTTTTTGTAAATTTGCACGGTGTCCTCCGCATCGGTAAAGGTTGCGAGCGTGGCGATCTGCCCAAGCAGATAGTTGGAAAAGTCGCCGTTATCCACCTCGATCGCGCGGGGGGCTTCACCGTCCTTATAGCCCTTTAAAAGCGCGGCGTCCGCTTCGTTTAGGGGCGGAACGGAGGCAAGGTGCTCGTAGCGCACGAGATGAAAGAGCTTCCACGCTTCAAAAAAATCCGAAAGGGGATAGCGCACGCGGCGGCAACAGGGGCGAACGGCCTCGCTCACCTCGATCTCGCAAATTTTGCCGTCCCCGTCCTTTAAAATATCCGTGACGAGAGCCACGTGGCTGCGCTCCTTGCCGCATGCATAGAGAATATCCAAAAGGCGGATATCCTCCGCCGTATAGCAGCCGCGGTCGGCAATGCGGCGCATGCCGGGGATCTTCTCCCAAAGCAGGGTGCTCACGCGGTAGGGAATGCCGAGGGCATAGCGCACGAGCGCGACGCAAACGACGCCGTAGTTACAGCCGTAAGACAAGCCCTGCCCCGGGGCGTAGAGCGTGCTGTACGGATTTCGGATCGCGGAAAGGAAGGTGCGGATCTGCGCGTTTTCGGTAACGTATTTATCGGTCTTTTCGGTGGCGGAAAAGGGAAAGCCGTGAACTTGCGTGCCCGCGGGGAAAAAGCAGTTTTTTCCGTTTATATAGGTGGGAACGTCACGCACGGGCGTGAAAACGAAATCGGTCAGCTGCAGGGCGCGGGCAAGCGCGGCGCGCTCGCCGCCGTTTTTCGGAAGGGTGCTGATCGGCATACGGATCCTCCTTGTCTTTTTCTTGGCGTTTTCTTCGATCTCTGCCTTTTTTTGCAGATCCTTTTCAAATATTACCGTATTTTATTTTAACATATACGGAGAAAATGTCAACTCTCTTTTTTATAAGACCTTCTTTTTCTTCTTTTTTGGGGAATATCCGTCAAAAACCGTAAAGTGCGCCGCACTCTCTCTTCTTTTTATATAGAATATCACGATTTTCAAAAAAAGCCTTGAAATTGCTTGCAAAAACCATTATAATAAATATAATGGGAAAAATAGGGACGTTTTCACAAAAGAAGTAAGGAGGAGTCTTCATGCAGAGCTTTGATACGATCCGTAGGGATGGGGCGATCCGCACCTATATTCAAATGGCGGATAAATCTCTGGAAGCCCTCGGCTTCACGGAGCATAGCTTTCCGCACGTTTTGCGCGTGGCGGAGCAAGCGGCACAGCTGCTAAAAGCGGTCGGCTATGACGAGAGAACGCAGGAGCTGACGAAAATTGCGGGATATCTGCATGACATCGGCAACCTCGTGAACCGCCACGATCACTCTCAAAGCGGCGCGATCCTTGCCTTCCGCCTTCTTTCCGAGCGCGGATTTTCGCCCGAGGAGATCGCCCCCATCGTCAGCGCGATCGGCAATCATGACGAGGGCTCCGGCTCTCCCGTCAGCCCCATGGCGGCGGCTTTGATCTTAGCGGATAAAGCCGACGTGCGCCGCAGCCGCGTGCGCGATACCAAAAACATGGAGAGGGATATTCACGACAGAGTGAATTATTCGGTCACCGATGCGCGCCTTCTCGTGAAGGACGGCGAGGTCTGCCTCTCTCTTTCGATCGATACCGAGATCAGCTCGGTGATGGAGTATTTCGAGATCTTCACGGAGAGAATGCTACTATGCCGCAAGGCGGCAACGGTTTTGGGGCTTCGCTTCCGTCTTTATGCCAACGGGCAACCCTTGATTTGACAACAATTATTTGCAAAATGCAAATTTTGATAGAGGTTTTATAAGAAGTAGAAGAGAATGGAGGAAGGATGAGTAAATTAACAATTGAAAAAATCCGTGAAAAGCGCGCGTTCATCTGCGATATGGACGGCGTGATCTATCACGGCAATCGCTTGATCCCGGGAGCAAAAAAGTTTTTGGACTGGCTGTATGCAAACAACAAGGACTTCTTGTTTTTGACCAACAGCTCCGAAAGATCCCCCAAGGAGCTCGCGCAGAAGCTTTCGCGCCTCGGCCTTTCGGTCAGCGAGGATCATTTCTATACGAGCGCTTTGGCGACCGCTTCGTTTATCGCGGGGCAATGCCCCGGCGGCTCGGTGTACGCCATTGGCGAGCCGGGACTGACGAACGCGCTGTACGAGGCGGGGCTTTCGATGAACGACGTCAACCCCGACTACGTGGTGCTCGGTGAGACGCGCTCCTTGAATTACGAAAAGATCGAGAAGGCGGTGCAGCTCGTGTTTGCGGGTGCAAAGCTGATCGGCACGAATACCGACCTGACGGGCCCCTCCGAAAAGGGCATCATGCCCGCTTGCCGCGCGCTGATGGCGCCGATCGAGCTGACGACGGGAAAGCAGGCGTATTACGTGGGCAAGCCCAATCCCCTTATCATGCGCCACGCCAAGAATAAGCTTGGGTATCACCGCGCGGAGGTTGCCATCATCGGTGACCGTATGGATACGGATATCGTTGCGGGCGTGGAAAGCGAGATCGATACGGTGCTGGTGCTTTCCGGCGTGACGGACATAGAAACGATGAACAAATTTGCTTACGGGCCGAGCATCGTTCTTTCGGACGTGGGCGAGATCTGTGAGTAACGGTTAGTAACCGATAAAGAAAGGAATATAAAAGTGGATATACTTGCTCTTGTTTGCGGTCTTGCGCTGTTCCTTTACGGAATGGACACCATGGGTAACGCGCTGAAGAAAAGCGCGGGCTCGGGCCTGAAAGCGACGCTCGGAAAAATGACGGCGAGCCCCTGGCGCGGCTTTGCGCTCGGTCTCGGCGTGACGGCAATCATTCAATCCTCCTCCGCCACCACGGTCATGGTGGTCGGCTTCGTGAACTCGGGAACGATGACGCTCTTTCAAGCGATCAGCGTGATCATGGGTGCGAACGTCGGTACGGCGGTCACGGCGTGGATCACCGGTCTTTCCGGTATCGGAAGCGGCGCTCAGGCGGCGGTGGGCTTCCTCAATCTTCTGAAGCCTTCCTCTTGGATGCCCTTGGTGGCACTTGCCGGCATTGCTCTTATCATGTTTTCCAAGCGCAGCCGTAAAAAGGATATCGGAACGATCCTGATCGGCTTCTCGGTCTTGATGGTCGGCATGGATATGATGGGAGACGCCGTTGGCGGTCTGAAGGACAGCGCATCCTTCCAATCGATTCTCACGATGTTTGAAAATCCCATTCTCGGCGTGCTGGCAGGCCTTGTGCTGACGGCGATCGTGCAGTCCTCCTCGGCATCCATCGGTATTTTGCAGTCGCTCTCGACGACGGGTGCGATCACCTTCGGAACGGCGATCCCGATCATTCTCGGTCAGAATATCGGTACCTGCGTTACCGCAATGCTCTCCGCGATCAGCGCGAATAAAAACGGTAAGCGCGCGGCGGTTGCACATCTGTACTTCAACGTCATCGGCGTTGTTTTCTGGCTTTCGGCCTTCTATATCGTGAACGCCTTTGCAAACTTTGCCTTCGCCAGCCAAACGATCGACATGTGGGGCATTGCCGCCGTGCATACGATCTTCAAGATCTTGGCCGTTGGCCTTCTGTTCCCGTTTGCAAAGTATCTTGAAAAGCTTGCAATTCTGACCGTTAAGGATAAGGCGGACGACGATGCGCCCTCGAAGCTTCTCGATCCTCGCCTGATCGCAACGCCCGCCGTTGCCGTAGCGCGCGCCACCGAGGTGACCGCGACGATGGCAAATATCGCGTGCACCGCGCTTCGCAAGTCCATGAAGCTCATCTCTGCATACGATGCGGATGAAGCGGATCTTGTGCGCGATCTGGAGTCCAAGGCCGATGTTTACGAGGACGAGCTTGGCTCGTATCTTGTGAAGGTGTCCGCCGAAGCTCTGGCCGATGCGGATAACCTTCAGCTGACCAAGCTCTTGCATATCATCGGAGATTTCGAGCGCATTTCCGATCACGCGGTGAACATCGTGGAATCCGCAGAGGAGATCCGCGCGAAAAAGCTTGCGTTCTCGCAGGAGGCAACCCGCGAGCTGACCGTCATGACGGCGGCGATCGAGGAGATCCTCGATATCAGCGAGCGTGCATTCTGTGAAAACGATCTTGCCGTTGCATCCAAGATCGAGCCTCTGGAGCAGGTTGTGGATGCGCTGAAGGATCAGATCAAGTCTAACCATATCAAGCGTTTGCAGAAGAGCGAATGCTCCATCGAGCACGGCTTCGTGCTTTCGGATCTTCTCAATAACTTTGAGCGCGTTTCGGATCACTGCTCCAACGTGGGTGGCTGCATCATCGAGCTTGCACACGATGCGCTCGATCTGCATAAGTACCTCTCCGAGGTCAAGGTTGGCGGTGCCGCATTCAAGCGTGATTTCGAAGCGTTTGAAAAGAAATACGCCCTGTGAAAGAGAATTTTTTAAAAACGTATGCGCTGTGCCGAAAACGGGTGCGGCGCATACTTCTTTTTCTGATATTCGGTTGCATAATGAAGAAATATCTGTTATAATCAAGATAGATACTTTCGGCGCGCCTTTCCCTGTCCCCGCGCGCGGCGAAGTAAGCTTTCTCGGAGGAAAAAATGAGTACAAAAAAATGCGTTCTGATCACGGGGGCGAGCGGCGGCATGGGGCAGAGGTGCGCCCGTCTGCTCTGCGAAAGCGGCTATCGCGTGTTTGCCTTGGATCTAAAGCCCTGTGAGGACCTCGACGGCGTTACCTTTATTGAGGCGGACGTCACGCGCGAGGAAAGTCTCTGTGCGGCGGTCGAAAGGATACGGGAGCAGACCGATTCTCTCTACGCCGTTTTGCATTTCGCGGGCATTTATATGCTGGATTCTCTGGTGGAGATGGATGCGAGCGCATTCCGCCGCATTTTGGACGTTAATTTCACGGGCGTTTTCCTTTTAAATAAGCTCGTTTTGCCCATGCTGCAAAAGGGAAGCCGCATTTTGATCACAACGAGCGAGCTTGCGCCGCTCGATCCCTTGCCCTTCACGGGGATCTACGCCGTGACCAAGGCGGCTCTGGATAAATACGCTTATTCGCTCGCGATGGAGCTGCAGCTGCTCGGCATCCGCGTTTCGGTGCTTCGTGCCGGTGCGGTGGAAACGGGAATGCTCGGTGCTTCCACCGCCGCGCTCGACCGCTTCTGCGAGAAAACAAAGACCTATACCTTCGGGGCGCAAAAATTCCGCACGGTCGTCAATCGCGTGGAGGCAAGATGCATTCCGCCCGAGCGCATTGCGAAAAAGGCGAAGGGGATCATCGAAAAAGGATCGCCGCGCTTTGCCTATGCGATCAACCGAAATCCTCTGCTTTTGCTTTTGAACGCTTTGCCGAAGCGACTGCAGCTTTTTGCTATCCGCCATATTTTGAAATGATTCAAAAAATAAAAGAAAACAAAACTTTACAAAAGGGGAGTTATAAAACAAGTATTGCCCCGGCGTAAGATGATACGCTGTTGTCCGTCGGATATTGCGAAGGGACTTTTGACGGCAGGATAGGAAACGATCTCCTGTATTTCTTAAAGCCGACCGCCAAGAGCGGCATTTTGCAGCGGCTCTGCCCAAAAAACCAATCGGCTTTATCACGGTTATGGCACTTCTCACGACCTTTCGTAAGGCCGTGGATGCGAACACCGCCCCGTGGGTGGCAAATCTTTCAGCCCGACCTTTTTCCCACGCGCCCATGACTTGTCGGGCGGTATGTGAAAAGAGAGAAAAAACGCCTTTTATCGGAATCGAAATCGGCAGAATATATTGACAAAGCGTGTCGAAAAGGGTATAATATTTTTATCAATTTGAAGTGTGGGGTGTAAGGTGTGAATTTTTTGGAAGAGCGCATTTTGAAGGACGGTATCGTAAAGGAAGGAAACGTTTTGAAGGTGGATAGCTTTTTGAACCACCAGATGGACGTTGCGCTGCTCGATGCGATCGGCGAGGAATTTCACCGCCGCTTTGCGGATACAGAAGTGACGAAGGTGCTCACCATTGAGGCCTCGGGCATTGCGATCGCGTACGCTGCCGCGCGTTGCTTCGGTGTGCCGATGGTGTTTGCCAAGAAAGCGAAGAGCATCAATATCGACGGCGATATGTATAGTGCCGAGGTGGAGTCCTTCACGCACAAGAATAAGAATCAGGTCATCGTTTCAAAGAAGTTCCTTTCGGCTGACGATAAGGTGTTGATCGTGGATGACTTTTTGGCAAACGGATGCGCCTTGCAGGGCTTGATCTCGATCACGGAGGCGGCAGGCGCGCGCGTTGCGGGCATCGGCATTGCGATCGAAAAGGGCTTCCAGTTTGGCGGCAGAAGCATCCGCAATCTCGGCTATCGCCTTGAGTCGCTGGCGATCGTGGAAGCGATGGATGCCGAGAAGAAAACGATCGTTTTCCGCGAGCAGAAATAACGGAGCTTTTGAATAAGAAAAATCCTCTGTTTTATTCATTCATAAATCAAAATAAAGAACAGCAAAGGACCGAAAAATCACGTCCTTTGCTGTTCTTTTTGCAAACAATGATTTGCTATGATCGGATTTTTTATCTTTCCTCTCGGAAATACGAAAGTCCGAGCGATGCGGGCGGCTGATTCTCGCGCTTCTTTCCGATGCTCGTGATGATCAAAACGACGATCGTTACAAGATAGGGAAGCATCTGCAGAAGCGGCGTTGCGCTCATGCCGAGGTTGATGCCGAGCAGGGTGGGAATGCGCGTGCCCGCGAGGTAGAGAAGACCGAAGATGATCGAGCCGATGATGCTGATCTGCGGTCTCCACAGCGTGAAGATAACCAGCGCCACCGAGAGCCAGCCGAGTGCTTCGATGGTCTTATAAGCCTCCATCGAGCCCATATAGTCCATGATGTAGTAAAGTCCGCCGAGTGCCGCCACCGCACTTCCGATGCAGGTCGCGCCGTATTTATACGCGGTCACGTTGATGCCGACGGCATCCGCCGTTGCGGGATTCTCGCCCACGGCGCGCAGATGAAGGCCTACTCTCGTGCGCGTCAGCACGTAAGCCGAGGCCAAAGCAATGCCGATCGCAAGATACATCATAATGCCCCAATATTTAAGGCCTGTGTCTGCGGATGCGAAGGGGGCACGGAAGTATTTGAGCGCGTAGAGATAGTTTCTCGTTGCGTTGATCGCCATACCGTTCATAACGTATTTCGTTACGCCGACGCCAAAGGTCGTCATCGCAAGACCGGTCACGTTCTGGTTGGCCTTGAGGGTAACGGTCAGGAAGCTATAGATCGCGCCCATCAGCGCGCCGCCGAGAATTGCGGCGATGATCGCGATGATAACCGCCAAAAAGCCGGGAAGATCGTAGCATGCCTTCAGGGCAAGACAGCCCGAAGCGCCGCCGATACACATGATACCGGGGATTCCGAGGTTCAGATGCCCCGCCTTTTCGGTGAGGATCTCACCCGTGCAGCCGAGAAGGAAGGTCATGCCGATGGCGACGGAGGTCAAAATATAGTCGAGAAGCATCATTATGCGTTACCTCCTTCGCTTTCGGATTTTTCCGATTTTATGGGAGCGGGGATCGCCGCTTCCTCGCGCGTCTTGAATTTCAACTGATAATGAATAAAGAATTCGCAGCCGATGATAAAGAAGAGAACGATGCCGACCACCATGTCGGGGAAGGCAGAGTCTACGTTGAAGGTAGAGGTGACCTGTGCCGCGCCTTGATCAAGGAAGGTGATAAAGGCGGACGTTCCGATCATGATGAGGGGATTGAATTTTGCAAGCCAGGAAACCATGATGGCAGTGAAGCCCATACCGCCCACCGAGGTAACGGCAACGGAATGGTCCAGCGCGCCGACGATCAAGAAGCCTGCAAAGCCGCAGATCGCGCCCGAAATGAGCATCGTGCGGATAATGACCTTTTTGACGTTGATGCCGATATAGTTTGCGGTGTTCTCGGATTCGCCGACGACCGAGATCTCATAGCCCTGCTTGGTGTACTTCTGATAGACGTAAACGGCGGCGGTGAGAAGGAGCACGAGAAGGATCAGAAGGAGATATTCATGCCCTAAAATCGGCAGATGTCCCTGATCGAGTCTTCCGAGCACGCTGGAGCCGCTGGGCGTCCAAAGGAGCAGATAATAGGAAACAAGACCGGTGGCAACGTAGTTCATCATCAGGGTGAAAAGGGTCTCATTCGTGCCCCAGATCGCCTTGAACACGGCGGGAATACCGCCCCAGACCGCACCGACGAGGATCGCCGCCAAAAACATCAAAACAAGCAAAAGCCAGTTGGGAAGTCCCTTTCCGTGGATAACCACGGCAACCGCCGCAAGCGCGCCGATCAGCGTTTGTCCCTCCGCGCCGATGTTCCAAAAGCGCATTTTGAAGGCGGGCGTGATCGCGAGTGCGATGCAAAGCAGAACGCAGGCATCCTTGGCGAATTTCCAAATGCGGCGGCTCGAGCCGAACGCGCCGTCAAACATCGTGACGATGAATTTAAAGGGGTTTGCATCGATCATGAGAAGCGAGAGGATCGAGCAAAGAAGAAGCGCCGCCACCACGGCGATCACGCGAAAGAGCATCGATTTCCAAACGGGAATCGTGCTTCGCTTCACCACGTGGAAGGGAAGCTCGAATTTTTTAGCGTTTTCCTTCACCTTTTAAGCCTCCTTTTTAACGTCGGAGTCGGTTTTCGTCATCAAAAGACCGACCTCCTCTTTCGTGACGGTCCTGCCGTCCACGATGCCGGTGATCTTTCCGGCGCAGATGACCATGATCCTGTCACAAAGCTCCAGCAGTACGTCCAGATCCTCGCCGACGAAAACGACCGCAACGCCGTTTTTCTTCTGCTCGGTGAGAAGATTGTAGATCGTATAGGACGAGTTGATATCCAAGCCTCTGACGGGGTAAGCCGCCATCAGCACGACAGGTGCCGCCGCGATCTCTCTTCCGACCAGCACCTTCTGCACGTTACCGCCCGAAAGACGGCGCACGGCGGTGTGGGTATTCGGTGTAGCGACCTCAAGCTCCTTCACGATCCTGTCTGCCAGATCGCTCGGCTTCTTTCGGTCCACGAATACGGAGCTACCCTTGCGGTAGCTGCGGAGCATCATGTTGTCCACGATATCCATGTTGCCGACAAGACCCATGCCGAGTCTATCCTCGGGAACGAAGGAAAGGCGAACGCCGACCTCGCGGATCTGCAGAGGCGTTTTGTCGCGCAGGTTCATCACGTCGTCCTCGTTGAAAAGCACCTTTCCGGCGTTCACGAGCGCGCGGATCTCGGCGTTTGTCTTGCCCGTAAAGTCTACGGCAGAGCCGTCCTCGTAATGGAATTTGCCCTCGGCGGCAAGCGCCTTGACGTCGGCGAGGGACTTATGGTAAAAGGAAACGGGCAGGTTTTTCTTCGGGCGGTTGAAAACGATCTCGCCGCAATCGAGCGGATTGAGGCCCGCAATGGACTCCAAAAGCTCGCGTTGGCCCGAGCCTGCGATGCCCGCGATACCGAGGATCTCTCCCGAGCGGGCGGTGAAGCTTATGTTATCGAGCACCTTGATGCCGTCAAGATTTGTCATGGAGAGGTTTTTCACTATGAGTCTGTCCTGCACGTTTTCGGGCGCGGGGCGGTCGATATTCAGCTCGACCTTTCTGCCGACCATCATTTCGGTCAGCGCCTCGGCGGTGGTTTCTGCGGTGTTCACCGTGCCGATATGCTCGCCCTTGCGAAGCACGGCCACGCGGTCGGAGATCGAAAGCACCTCGTGCAGCTTATGCGTGATGATAATGATGGATTTTCCGTCCTCGCGCATCTTGCGAAGCACGTCGAAAAGACGGTCGGTCTCCTGCGGAGTAAGAACGGCGGACGGCTCGTCCAGGATCAGGATATCGGCACCTCTGTAAAGCACCTTGATGATCTCAACGGTCTGCTTCTCGGAAACCGACATATCGTAGATCTTCTTATCGGGATCGATATGGAAGCCGTATCTGTCCGCGATCGCACGCACCTCGGCGGAAACCTTGCTGATATTATACTTCTCGCCGCTATGATTGCCGAGGATAATATTTTCGGCGGCGGTGAAAAGGTCCACCAGCTTGAAGTGCTGATGGATCATGCCGATGCCGTAGGAAAAGGCATCCGCAGGGGAGTGAATGCTCGCTTCCTTCCCGTCGATAAAGATGCTGCCCGCATCGGGATAATAGATGCCGGCGATCATATTCATCAGCGTGGTCTTGCCGCAACCGTTTTCGCCAAGAACGGCGAGGATCTCGCCGCGGTAAACCTCGAGATCCACGTTTTTGTTGGCGATGACGCTGCCGAAGGTTTTTGTTACGCCCTTCATTTCGATGGCAATCTGCTTATTCATCCAAATTCCTCCGTGAAAAGAAATCTTCTACAAAATTCAAGGAAGCGACTTGAGAAAATTCCTCGAGCCGCTTGCTTGTGTCTTGTAGACCAAAAAATTTAAGAAACAAGCGGGGCGGCGCCCCGCTTGCTCGCTTTTTTTAGAAGATCAAGATCAGAACTTCTCGTTCAGAAGCTTGATGCCGTCGATTCTCAGATCGAAGTAAGGAGCGGATCTGAACTTGGACTCCTCGAATGCGCCGTTCTCAACAACGTCGGTATCTGCTACGTAATCACCGAAATCGTCTACGTCAGCCTTGTGATCGTCAGCGATCTTGTTGCCGCCAACGGTGAAGGTGTCGGTGTCAAATACTTCGATTTCGCCGTTCTTCAGCTTTGCAGCAATCTCCTGGATCTTCTCGAAGGTGCCCTCTGCGGCAGCGGTCTTGTTGATGCCGGTCAGAACAACGGAGCCGGTAGCAACCGTTCCGGTCCAGTCGGTATCGATCTCTGCACCGCTGCAAACCTGCTTAATGATATACAGGTAGTAGGGAGCCCAGTCGATTCTGGAGGAAACGATGAAGGTTGCGGGGCAAGCCTCTTCGGTCGAGCCGTTATAGGAAACGTTCGGAACGCCCTTCTCCTCGCAAACGGTGGGAGCACCCATGGAGTCTGCGTGCTGAGAAATAAGAACGCACTTATTGTTGATAAGAGCGGTAGCGGCTTCCTTTTCCTTGATCTCATCGTACCAAGAGCCGGTGAACTGTACCTCCATGGTTACGCTGGGGCAAACGGACTTTGCGCCAAGGAAGAAGGAGGTGTAGCCGGAGATAACCTCTGCGTAGGTGAATGCACCAACGTAGCCGATCTTTGCCTCTTCAGCGGTGATCTTGCCGTCAGCGATCATCTCGTTGAGCTTGAGACCTGCGGCAACGCCTGCAAGGAATCTGCCCTCGTAGATGGAAGCAAATGCATTGTGGAAGTTAGCAACGTTTTCGGTGTGAGCCTTAGTACCGGTCGCGTGGCAGAACTGAACCTCGGGGTGCTTCTTTGCGGATGCAAGAAGGAAGGACTCGTGACCGAAGGAGTTAGCGAATACGATCTTGCAGCCAAGGTCCACAAGGTCATCGGCAGCCTCGGTGCAAGCCGCAGACTCGGGGATGTTCTTCTTGTAGATGACCTGGTCGTTGGTAAGACCGAGAACGGTCTTGATCTTCTCAACGCCGTTGATGAAGTTGAGGTCATAGGTGGAAGCCTCGTCGTGCAGGCAGATAATGCCGATCTTGAAATCAGCGGGAACGTCGAAATCCTTCTTGAGCTCCACTGCTGCGAGAGGTGCCCCGGTCATGTCAGCAACCGCCTTTTTGCCGCAGGACGTAAAGGACACTGCGAGTGCGCTGACCATTACCAATGCGAGAACAAGGGACAAAACTTTCTTGAACATTTTAGTGTTCCTCCTTAAAATTTTTGACGTCCGCGGCGAAAGAGTCGCAGGCGCGTTTTATTTATAAAAGCCGAGGCTTTTACAAACCGAAATGAGGGGGTTCGACAAAGGATCCTAACAAGACTTATTTTAGCACACGATCGCATGTTTGTCAACAAAATAAATTATATTTCTTTATTTTTGTTTGGCAGTTATAAGGCGGGGGAGAGGGAACTGCGATCTCCCCACCCGAGGGAGCCGCGAAGCGACGGGGGAGAGAGAACCGCGATCAATTTTTTATTGAGATCCTTCATCGGATCGCACGTGACGAAAGGTGCTTTCCCTTTTTTTGTGCGCGGTGGCGTTCTCGGAAAAACGTCTATAAAAAGGGTATCACGGATATCATAAGGAATGATACTTCAATCGATAAAAACGAATAATTTTGTAAATAAAACATTTCATTTTGCACTGTTTTTGAAAAACGGAGTTGAAAACTTTAAAAATGCGAAAGCGATTTTAAGGCTGTAAAAATAAAAAGCACTGATGGAGCATTCCATCGGTGCTTTGCTTATATCCCGTACGCGCCTGTCAAGGGGTCGAGAAAAAGGGGTATTTTCGGGGTGCGGAAGGTGAAGAGAACGAAAAGAAGGGCAATGATGCAAAGCACCGAGATCGCTGCCTTGGGAGAGCGGCAACGCAGCTTCTCCATATAGAAGAGGTGCGTTTCGTATAGGTATGCAATTGCCGCGCAAATAAAGAAGATCGCGATATTGATAAAATCGGGAGATCTGCCGAACGCGCCGTTGTACGTGTAGAAAAGCACGGGGATCAGTATCAGCCCCGAGAGAATGCCGCGCAGCTTCACGCACCAAAAATCCTTCCTTTCGCGAAGGAAAAAGCTTTGCACGATCGCAAAAATAAGCATCGGCCAAAAGAGCAGCTTCATGTGCTCCCAGGTGGATTCGTTCACGCCGGAAAACGGCGCCGCCCATAACGCCTCGCCCGAAAAATCGTAAAGAAAATGCAAAAGCGTGCCGAGAAGTGACGTCACGGCAAAGCCGACGAGCTGCCAAAGTCCAATCGTTCGTTTCATAAAGATCCCCCGTCAAAGCGTTCTTATCCAAAGTATATTCGCAAGGATCGCGCTTTATACCGCAAAACGAAATTGACAAACCGAAAGAAATAGGATATAATAAGGTTATAATAAGGTAAAAAGAAAAAAGGGGTAACGGATATGGAATTTGAAACGCTGATACGCGAGAGATATTCGGTCAGAAGCTTTAAGCCCGCGCCTGTTTCGAAAAAGGATCTGGACACGATCCTTGCGGCAGGGCATGCGGCACCGACGGGGTGCAATAAGCAGCCCCAGAGGATCCTCGTGCTGAACACCGAGGAGTCTATCACGCTTTTGAGGGGCTGCACGAGAAGCCATTTCGGCGCGCCGTGCGCTCTGCTGATCTGCCACAACAAAAACGAAAGCTGGGTGCGCCCTTATGACGGTGCTTTGGCTTCGCCCGTGGATGCCGCGATCGTCACCACGCACATGATGCTTGCCGCGCACAATATCGGCGTCGGCTCTTGCTGGGTGATGCATTTTAATCCCGATGCCGTGCGCGAGGCCTTTCGCATTCCCGAAGCTTTTGAGCCTGTCGCGCTCCTTCTTCTCGGCTATCCTGCCGAGGATGCAAGCCCGAAGCATTATCATAACGAGTTCCGCCCAATGGACGAGGTCGTGTATTACGGGCATTTTTGACGCTTTATAATTTCCGATATAAGAAAAAATACCGATTGGCAGCCAATCGGTATTTTTATATTTTATGTTTTTTAATTACAGAGTGCCCTTGGAGCCAAGAACGTTCACGATCTTGTGGCTAACCATCTTCTTGACCTCTGCTCTTGCAACCTTGAGATACTCTCTGGGGTCGAAGGCTTCGGGCTTCTCGGCAAATACGCGGCGGATGCCCGCGGTCATGGCAAGACGGATATCGGAGTCGATATTGATCTTGCAGACAGCCATTTTCGCGGCCTTGCGAAGCTGCTCCTCGGGAATACCAACGGCATCGGGAAGCTTGCCGCCGAGAGCGTTGATCTCGGAAACGCACTCATGCGCTACGCTGGATGCGCCGTGAAGAACGATGGGGAAGCCGGGCAGTCTCTTGCCAACCTCTTCGAGAATGTCAAAGCGAAGGGGCGGGGGAATAAGAACGCCGTGCTCGTTTCTGGTGCACTGCTTTGCAGTGAACTTATATGCACCGTGAGAGGTACCGATAGAGATCGCGAGAGAGTCAACGCCGGTTCTGGTAACGAACTCCTCAACCTCCTCGGGCTTGGTGTAAGAGGAATGCTCTGCCACAACGTCATCCTCAACGCCGGCAAGAACGCCGAGCTCACCCTCTACGACAACGCCGCGCGCGTGTGCGTACTCAACGACCTTCTTCGTGAGAGCAATGTTGTCCTCGAAGGAGTGGTGCGAGCCGTCGATCATAACGGAGGTGAAGCCGCCGTCGATGCAGGACTTACAAACCTCGAAATCTGCGCCGTGGTCAAGGTGGAGCGCGAGGTCAATGCCGCTGTCCTCAACAGCCGCCTTTGCAAGTGCCATGAGGTAAGCGTGCTTTGCATATTTTCTCGCACCGGCGGAAACCTGCAGGATAACGGGAGATCTCTCTTCCGCAGCTGCCTCGGTGATCGCCTGGATGATCTCCATATTGTTAATGTTGAAAGCACCGATGGCGTAGCCGCCCTCGTAAGCCTTCTTGAACATTTCCTTGGTTGTTACAAGTGCCATTTTAGTTCTCCTTGTTATTTTATTCTCATACGGTATCTATTTTACACTTTTTTTAGGGAAAAATCAACCCCTATTTTGAAAAATGGGAAAATATAATTGATATTTTATGAAAGATGCGTTTTTTTAGCGCATTTTATCATCGGACGGCAAAATGAAAGCGGTTATGTAATTTTTATTAATATTATTAAAAGGGACGAGATTTTCTCGTCCCTTTTGCACTACACCTTGCATTGCAAGGTATAGTGTGTTATACGATATTTTCTTTTCGGATGGTAAAGGAATGATGTTTTTGCTTACGCAAAAGTGATATTATTCGCCTTGCTCATCGTGATGTTGCTCCCGATGGTCGCGAGTGATGTGATGTTTGCCCATTGTGCCGAAGGCACAACATCACAGCCAAAGGCTACATCATTAGGCGAAGCCGACATCACTTGCCCGTGGGGGCAAACATCGTTCGGCTGACCTGCTTTATCGCAGGTCGCCGTTTCTCGTCCCTTTTGTGTTTTGCTATTAAAAATTTAGTGCGGGGATATGGAATTCAGCGGAACGACACCCGATGCAGCGTCCGAGAGCCACGCATCGACCGCATCCTTGGGATAGGTAATAATAACGTCGCCCACCGTATTCAGATCGAGCGTTACTTCGCCTGCTTCAGCATTCAAGATCTCTCCGTTGAAGCTTACTGTATCGGGATGGCCGAAGCGCCATGCCCAATGCAAGGTCCTTAAGGTGTACTCACCGTAGGGAAGATGGTCGATATCCATATAACCGATATCGAAGATGGTAAAGGTAACGTCAATATTTGCGGTGGCGGTTCCTGCCTTTCCTATAAGACGGAATACGAACGCCTGCGGGTCATTTTCCACCGTTTCAAATCCTTCCACGTGAAAGCGCCTTGTCGTGGGAATGACCTCTGCATATACGTAGACC
Source organism: Clostridia bacterium (assembly GCA_017504785.1). Taxonomy (GTDB): domain Bacteria; phylum Bacillota; class Clostridia; order Oscillospirales; family CAG-272; genus UBA1740. Next base: position 44,214 of record JAFVQL010000081.1, read on the forward strand.
GTCTGACCCGCCAAAGAAACCTCGGGATCGGGGAGAGAGATCACCATGTTGTCGTTTGAAAGCCAGCCTGCGGGGACGCTCTGACGCTCGCCGTCTCCGATGGCGTAATACCAAGCGTTCAGAATGTATCCGTCGTTCCAAAGCACAAGTGTTTTTGCTTTAGGCTTTCCCGCACCGATCGATACCGTATCGGTAGGCTCGGCAATCGTACCGCCAACGCCGATGATCTGATACCGGTAATTCACGCTGAGACCCTGATAGGAGCAGATAATTTCCTGATCGTCGCTTGCCGTCTTTGCCACCTGGGAGCTGCCGTTGGTAAGCGTGTATCCGTCAATTGTCTTCGCAATATCGGCAATGGAGACCATTTGCTGATATTTTGCCTCGCCCTCGACCGCGTCGGCAAGCTCTTGCGTAGTTCCTTCTCTATAATACTTTACAGTATATTTGTACGTTTTACGCTTATAGTGAAGCTTCAACACAAGTCCCTTTTTGAGAGTACCCGTGTCGGGATCCACCGCGGTAGCAGTCGCAGTACCGCTTGTAATGTTGAGGGGATTATCCGGGTCGAACTCGAAATGCTGTATCTCTCTGATATGCTCGTCTTGCTCGGCATCTATTTCGGTTCCATCTGCTACCTTGATCTGCTGCGGGACGTTAGGGAAGTTGTAGATCAAATATTCAGTTCCGTCCACGGACTCAATATAATAGAGGACCTGATAAAGAGCCTGACCGTGTTCGTCAGTCCACTTGAAGATCGCATTGTTTTGGTCGGAATCCGTTGTAAGGATAAGGTCCTGGATAAAGTAGTCGGGGGACATATCCGTAATAATGGTCCAAATCTCTTCTTCATCTTCAGACGACAGATCGCCGTATTGCTTCTCTGCCGCTTGAATGATATTCTCTTTTGTAATACCTTCGCGGAAGGATACCGCAACGGATGCTGCCTGCGTTTTGAGATCTTCGCCGCGAATTTCGTGCGGAATGGTGAGAGAAATAGAGTTTCCGCCCAAAATGGATGCAAACGTTTCATTGACAAAGTTGTGCGTAACGGTGTACTCGACCGTATCGAGAGATGAATAAACGAAAAGGAAAACGTTTTCGTCTTCATTCGCACTCATTACCATGGTGTGAGATCGGATATCGGGGAAGAAATTCGCTCTGTAATCTTCGTCAAGATCCTCGCCAACCTTTGCTTTGAAGGTCTTTGTAATACCCGCCAAGGATGAGCCGCCGATGGACTCTGCGATATCTACGTATTCTTCGCCGTTAAAATAAACGTATCGAACGCTGTATTTTACGGCAGTACGTGTCGTCCAACCGGCATAGATCTCCATATCGAACTTCACGGACATCGTGTTAAAGTCAAATCGCACCGGAGTTTCGTCAACGAGATAATACCAACCGGTGAAAATATTGTGATCCTCATCGTCAATGCCGGGATGCTCTTGGTCGGGAAGATTGCCGGGATGATCGCCGCCCACGCCGGGGTGCTGAATATGCAAATAGTTGGGCTCGTCAATGAACGAGTTAAATAAAACCGTCTGTGTATCAAAAAGCGTGGTTTTTGATTTATCGGTGTAGATATTGACCGTGTAGGAGCAGGTCTCCCATTTTGCATAGAGAACAAGTCCGCCCTCGGGCATCGTTGTGCTGCCGTCAAAGACAAATTCCGTTCCGTCTGCACAGTTGGGCGTTGAATACCAGCCGGCGAATCGGATAGCGCCCGTTTCCTTCGTGGAAGGATAGGGAACGTCTTTCGCCATAAGCTCAAGGGAAGCGCCGATCGGCTGCTGATACTTCAAAACCTTCGTATGCGTCGAAAGCGTCGTACCCAAGCTGACAAATTCCAGCTTGTATTCTTCTCTTAAGTAGTAAAGAGAAACCTCGTAGTCCGTTTCGTCCTTGATCTGACCGCCCGAAACTGCGGGATCGGACTCAAATTTTTTAAATCCGCGAATATCGAAGAAGTCCTCATCCGGTGTCAGATAACTATACTTCGCAGAAATGGAGTTGTTCAGATCGAAGGAATAGGTTTTGTAAACCTTATCCGCTTCGCCGAGAGATTCGAGGTAATAGTTGATCGTGTAAATGTTTTTTGCAGTACCTACGTCTTCGTTAAACGTGATGTCTGCGGGCGGCATAAAGGGAACGTATACGAGAACCTCTCCAAAATACGTTTCGTCCCTATCTTTCCAGCGCTCACCTTCGGTGAAATGCTCTTCGATACTCGTCCATATCTTGGATATATCGGCATTGTATTTAGCCCTGAACTGCAGGAAGTTTTGTGTCTGCTTCGTCTGGCAGTCGGCTGTACACGTATGTTCTATGAGCTGACACGTTCTTTTGCAGTCGCCGTTATGCGTATGGGCTTCCTTGCCGCAGTTGTGCGAGTAGCAGTTAATATTGTGGCGATGCGCTTCCTTGCCGCAAGCGTAGACGCAATCGCCCTCGCCGTGAACGTGTCGATCGATCGTACAGGTGCATCCGCTTGTATGGTCGTGCTCTGTGAGAGGGCAAGTACAATTTCCGTCGCCGTGCGTGTGAATTTCAAGTCCGCAGATAGCGGTTGCCGCGGCGGATGCTGTGGAACCGTCCTGCCAGGCGGGGTTAGATATTCCGGAGGCTGTAACACCGTTGTAGTTGGTGCCTGTACCAAGATAGAACCACTGGTTATGAACGTACAAGAAGTTGTAGATCGTTCCGTTGAACCACCCGATTCTTATGCGGTAAACGTAACCGTTCAGAGGGCCTGCGATCTTGCTCTGCAACGACGTATACGCGTTTTTCTGGTTGTTATCGGTAAGAGAGGCTGCTTCCTTGAGTGTGTTGCGTGAGAAGCAGGTATCGTGGTGAAGCGCATGCTCGACCTTTTCACAGTCGCTGTTTGCGCCTGTGCCGTGAACGTGGTAGGGAATGCTGCAGCAGGATCCATCGTGCACGTGTTCTGTCAATGAACAGCATGCGCCAACGTGAAGGTGCTCTTCTTTTTCGCAGACCAATTCGGCGTTTCCGCATGCTTCGGTGTGCACGTGTGCCTCGAGGCCGCAGTCGGCACTGTTGCACGCTTCGGTGTGTTGATGACCAACCACGTCGTTGGTGATACAAACCGCTTCGCCGTTAAACGTCATTGTGTAGTATCTTCTGAGGTAATAAGCGTTTATAGCGGTCGTGCCGTCGGGGGAAATCGGAACGTCTTTGTCCGAAAGCGCTTCGCAGAACTCAAAGCAGCTTGCATCGGGAATGGAAAGGTCATCCACGGCGCTTGCCTTTGGATCATCACCGAGAGGAACGCCGGTAACGGTTTTGAAGCTGTCGAGCGTAAAGCCGGAGTCGTTGGCATTTTCAAGCCAATAAATTACCGTGTAGGACGTTGTGCCCGCCTCCCACTGTGCTTGATAATTCAGGTTATGCTCAACGGAGTTGATGATGTATCCTCCGTTCGCATTCGTGGGGTAGGGGTGCTCCGTTACCTGTTCGGTATCGTCCGGGTCATTTTTTACAGATTTCAGCTCCCAGTTCAGGAAGGCATAGCCGGGGCGTGTCGGGGGCGGAAGAACGACGGTCGTTTTGAAGCGGGCATAGTGGTTTGTAACGCCGTATGCTTCGTTATTGTCGTTCAGATCGAAATTTACGAAATAGTAGATCCTATCGTAATAAATTTCTACGGCAAACGAGCCGTCTTCGGAAATGGCGAGATCGGAATCGTAGTAAAGAGGGGAAAAGCCGAGGCGCGGCGTATCGAGTCCCTCGCCAATGCGGGCGTTCGCAATGCCGGTCATTGTGATCGTTTCGGCAAGGGTGTATTCGTCGTCGTAAAGATTCTGCTCGAAAACCATAACCGAGTACATAACCTCTTGGGGGATGAAATATACGTCGATCGTGACGTTATCCACTTGGTTGTCAAACTGAATGCTGGTTGCCAAAACGTATTCGTCTATATCCTCTTCTTCTTCGTTTTCAGGCCGTGTTTTGTCGCCGTAGGCGATCTTGTTTCTTTGTATATAGCTTTCTAACTCGGCTTCATCTTTGGGCGCACCCGTAACGTATTTTGCCTGGTCAACCCTTACGTAGGGAAGATAACCGATTTCAAGCGGTGTGGCTACCGTGCCTGTATAGGAAGTGTTTTCGGGGAGCGTGACCGTAAACACGTTCGCTGCATTTTCGCCGTCAAGGTTGTCGAGCGCCGGGTTTTTGTGACGGTACGCATAGTTGATCTCTATCTGGAAAAGAGAGAAAGCCCCCTCCAAAAGATTCGGCGCATCCGCCATTGCGCGGGCGGATAAGGGTGCCAATGCGGATTTTTCTTTCGCCGCCCCCGCCTCCGCGGTTTCTGTTGCCGCTGCCTTGCTTTCGGACGCGGGAAGGATCACCTTTAGTATATCGCTGACGTATTTATCGTCATCGACCGTAACGATACAGCGCAAGCAGGCGGCGCCGTCAACGGTCGCCGCATTGTAAAGCAATGCTTCGGTGATCACCGCGAAGCTGAATACGTAACCGCTGACGGTTGCCCATCTTCCTTCGCCGATCATGACCTGCCAAGAATATCTGGCATCATTGCCAAGAGAGGGGTCCAGCGTTGTGAATGCGTAAAGCTTGCCGCCCTTTGCAAGCGAGACCGGATTGCTGTCCTCGCAAGAAAGCTTTACCATTCCTTCTATATAGCTTTCGGTATTGTCTTGCGTTTGCTCCGGGGCGGGCGCCGCTGCGGTGCTGCCGTCATCTGCTACGGAAAAGACCTTGATAGGAAACGCCGTCACAACGTCCATAAGAAGGACCAGAGCCAAAAGCAAGGAAAATATTTTGTTTTTCATTTGGTACCTCCTTACCTTAAGGCGTCGAAATCCGTTCTGTCAGCATACTGCCTTTTCCTTCAACCTCAACGACTTCAACGGCGGGCCATGCCGCGTGAACTGCGTCGATGGGATCTGCCTGGATTGAGGTGGTGAGAAGCTGAAGGCGAAGCTCATAGCCTGCTTTTTCGGTTTCCAGCCGTGTGGCTTGCGCCAGGATCGTTACGGATTCTCCGGGGAGAAGCACCTTCTCGTAATAATAGAATCCGTCACTCTCTGCGTGAAACCAATTCTCTGTTATAAAGGTGATATCGAAATCTACGCCTTCCTTCGGGACGTCGGAAGAAATCGTGTGCTCGTCTTCCACGGAGATCCAGTTGACGATCGCAAGGGCGCGAACGTAAACGGGGATGTTACCCACGTTTGTGATTGCCTCTTGATCCTCCAGCTGGATCCTGGCAACGGGGGGGATAAACGTGTTGTTCGTTGTGCCGGTTCGGGTCGCGATATACGCAATGGTTCCGCCGATCGCCACGGATAACAAGAGCGTTGAAATTATGGATAGGACGATCGCGCGCCTTCCTCGGTGTTTAAAGAAGTCAATGATACGTTGTTTCATATACCCTCCTTACGGAGATGCGCTATCGTCTTCAGGCCAGCCCCAAGCGGTGGTGGGATCAGGGGAGTTGCTGTCCGCCTGCACCGATTGGCAAATAAGCTTGAATTGAATAGAGCTGTTTTTAAATTCGTTGCCCATATCGGGGGAGAAGAACACCGTGTCGAAAAGCGATGCGGTCTGCTCTTCGGATGCAAGGGCAAATTTATAGTAATAATATCCCTCGTGATATACCCAAGGGCTTTCAGCGTCTGTCTTGAAATTGCAAACGATGAGATCTTCCCAGCCGGGGGATATTTCGTGTTCGGATCGAAGAATGTTTTTTTCTGTTTTGATTCTGACGTAAATGGGAATCGTTCCGCTGTTTTTTGCGCCAACGCCCCCATAGGTGTAAATGCCGGCAGGCATAATTCGTATGGGGTCCGCAGACCACGCATAATTGCCGTCGTCGCTTACCTCGATAAGCGATACGTCGAGCGAGCCGGTGACGATTCTGTTGTTTTCCGATACCGCGGAATCCGTGAAGTACGCAAAGGTTTGAGCAGCAAAGATGGCGGCGAGCGCGATCATGGCGATGATCGGCGCAATAAGAAAATAAGGGCTGCGGTGCTTTTTCGCATTCTTCTTGACGGGCTCGGGCGTGTGCTCGGTCGTATCGGTGATAGGTGTCATAGAATGAACGTCCATCTTTTCCTCCTCCTTTGCTGAATTTTTAGGGTAGTGCGTTTTTTTCTTTGTAGATCGTTTCGTTTTGGGTGAGAGGGTGTAGCGTAGGCCATCCTAACAAAGCCTTGCCACAACCGTCACTTCGTTTGCTTTTTGCAAGCGTGCCCCAAGCCCGCTTGGGGCACGCTTGCCATAGAAAAAATCCGAGGGGTGTCAGTTTTGTTGATTTTACCACGCCTCCGGGAACGATGTCGCGAGTGCTTCTTCAGCATTGTTAAAGCCAACCGTCTGCGTTGCGTATGCCGTAACCTTAACCGTCAGGGTATTGAATGCTGCCATTTCTGCGTTCCAGGCAGCAGGAATTGCCATGTTCGTGGTAAGAGTAGCATTGTTTCCTACGGTCAAAGCCGCGTTAACGACTGCGTAAATTGCATATCCCTCTGCGGTTGGAGCGTACGCTGTCGTATCGGCGCCGTCAACGGTGAAAACGTTTTGGATCGTTTCCAAATTGAAGGTACTCGAGCCATTCGTAACTACTTCGATAATCAAACCAACGTAAGCGTTTTCCGTGCCAACGTTTTCGATCGTAGCAACCTTTTCGTACGTCTGACCGGGGTACAATCTCGTGTCGGTCTCGTCGTATGTCAACTCGATATCAACGTTACCTGCCGTGAAAACGTTCGTTTTAGCATCGGTGTCCGTGAAGTATGCAAGAGACGTGCCTACGATCGAAAGAACGATCAAGCATGCTGCGAGAGTCATCATGAAAATCTTCTTTTTCATTTTGTCATCCTCCGTGGTTCTTGATTAAAATTATGAATCGAGTTCCTGTGCTTCGGTCCAAGCGTCTGCCGCGGTATCAAAGCCAAAGAACTGAACTGCGTAAGCCGTAAACTTCAAATCGAGGTTTGCACTCAGCGCATCGTACTCTCCCTTCGTACGGTTAGCGTTAGCAGTGACCGTGTTGCCCTTGATAACGGCAAAATCTGTGTCGGTTGCCGTTGCGCCCACCTCGCGGTAGTAAACACCGGCTTCAAGGAGAGTCCAACCGTCGTCCACCGTATAGTTCAAAAACTCGTCGAAGTCTGCGGTCTTTTCAATTTTGATGAAAAGCCAGCAGTCTTCGCTGTTTGCTTTTACAGTTACCACAGGATCAACCGTGTACGTCTTACCGGGAACCATCTTGGACGCATTCAATTCGTTCTCCTGCCCAAGTTCAATGTTGATGTCACCGGCTGTAAAGGTGTTCGCTTTGGTATCGGTCTTCATGGACAGATAAGCGAGGGTTCCTGCGATTGAGCCTGCAACGAGCATTGCGGCACAAAGCGCGATCGTGAGTACCTTGTAAAACTTTTTCATGATTTTTTGTCCTTTCCAAAAAAATGTTGTTAGGATGTTTGGCGGATCAAAGTGCGATCGGTAGCACTTTGATTGTCGTCGTATATGAGTAAGCCTTTCGGCAAAGCTCCAAAGCTTGTTTCGCGGACCCAATCATTGCGTGTGATCGTCCTGCGCGGCAGGGGGCTTGTTTGCGGTGGGAGATGTATTTGCGGTGGGAGGCTCGCCCTCGGCGGCTTCTTTCGGCGCAGGCATTTGATCCTCGGCGGATTTCTTCGGCGTGCCACCGAATATTGTCATTGCGACCAAAAATACGCAAAAAACAATGGTTACGTACTTTCCCGGCGGGTTTTGCGTGAAGTGCGCGACGTAGCCGAGCAGGGGAATGGAGAAAACGGGCTTTCCGACAATGTTGGATGACCCTAAATTTCCGACGCCAAGCTTGCCGTCAAGCGTGTAGCCCGTAGGAGAATTTTCGTTTTTGTTGTTAACACCGTAAGTGGTGTACATAACGATCGGGTTTCCCGCATCGTCCTTTGCAACCGTGGGTTGTCCGTTTTGGTCGAGCACGTATTCGCCGTACTGATTTTTAACGTAAGCCGGGCCGACGACCTCGTAGATCTTGTGCGTGACCTTCGTGCCCTTGCTGTCGATAACGTAGGTGACCGTATCACCCGCCTTTAGGTTTTGCGCTTCCTGCGGGGTGATGGGCTTAACGTAGACGAGCGAGCCCGTCATGATTTCAGGTTCCATGGAGCCGGAGAGAACAATGTGAGGCTCGATCCCGAACAGCCGAACGCCAACGAGCAGAACGACCAGCAAAATGAATGCACCCAAAGCAATTTGTGAGACGATATCGATCGCTCTTTTTATTTTGCTTCTCATTTGTCCCTCCTTTCTAACGTTTTCGGCGTTATGCCTTCGCACGTTCGTGCGCGCAATAAAAAAATACAAAAATCTTACCTGTATATACATTATAATTTAATTTAAATGAATTGTCAATAGTTGCCTATAAAAAAACGAATCGCTTGTCGCTCGCTGCCTGTAAAAAGGGATAAAGCGCTTGGTGTTTTTTCGCTTTTTTGGGGGGCGGATATTCATAACGGAGCTCCGCCGTCGTGTAATAAACGAAAAATCGGCGGTGTCAGCTCCCAATTTTGGAGCGGCTCCGCCGGCGGTTTGCGCGCAAAAAGCTTACCTTGCCGCATCTGCCGCCGCAAGGGCGCGCGGTTGCGTGCAAGGCACGCGGATCTTACGGCTAGGCGTTATCCTTATCTCCGTTTATTTCTGTGAAAATCTTGATTCTTGCCGAGAAGAGTGGTATAATGTTAATAATAGCGGTATAGGCATGCTTATTTTTGCAAGGCGGCAAATGGCGGTCCGCTATAAAAAAACAGGCGGGAAAGAACAATAGATTGATATTTACTTTGCAGAATTTGGCGAGAGAAAAGCAAAGAATTCACTTCGAAATCGCGAAAATTGCAAAGTATAGTTGTCAAATCCATGCCATTTGGCGCGAAAAATCACTACACATAGACGAACGAGATCCTCGTTTTTTGCCGAGCTGTTTTTCGCCGCAAGCGATGCAAGAAGGGATCTTTAAAAGTATATGAATGCGTTTGCATGAGAAACCGAAAAGAAAACAACTGTGATTAAAAAGCGGATGAACGATTACAAAATTCATGAAATGAGAAGTCGGAGCAATGAACGTTTTGAAGAAGCTATACGATAAAAGCAAAATATGGTTCGCTATCGCGTGGATTATAGCATACTGTGTGCTGATGTCCGTGGGAGATGCTATCTCTGTTTCGATCGGAATAGATAAATCCGCGACTCTTGCCATAGGCATTGTCCTCTCGGTGATGCTTTTGCTGTTTTTGAAGAAGCACGGACTTTCCCGGGACTACGGACTTTGCGTACCAAAGGCTTCTGCGAAGTCCATGCTGTACTACGTACCAATTCTCGTAATGCTCACGGCAAACCTTTGGTATGGCGTGACCTTGAATTACGGTGCGCTTGAGACAGTTCTCTATATCTTGGCAATGCTTTGCGTTGGCTTTCTCGAGGAAGTGATCTTTCGCGGACTTCTCTTTGAGGCGATGCGAAGGGACAACGTGAAGGCGGCCATCATCGTTTCAAGCGTGACCTTCGGCTTCGGGCATATCATCAATCTGATAAACGGCTCCGGCGCTGAACTACTTCCCAATCTGCTTCAGGTGTTGTATGCCACCGCAGCAGGTTTTATGTTTGTGATGATGTATTACAAATCAAAAAGTTTGGTTGTTTGCATTATCGCTCATGGTGTCTTCAATGCACTCAGCGTATTTGCAAATGAAGCAAACGCAACGGCAGAAATGCGAATGCTGACCGCAATTTTGCTTACCGTAATAACAGGCTCTTACGCGCTTTATCTCGCGTTTTCGATGAAAGGGAAAATGAATGATTAGCCTATCGCCCATTTGACTACTAAACATTGAATTTTCGTAGATAATGTGATATAATATTTTCTACGAAAGACGGTGAAATCATCTAGCGTAGTTTCACTTGTGGCGTATATGTTTTTACTTAAGAAAGAGAAGATCAATATATTGAAAGTTGAATGAATTTTGGCGGCAGAGCGATCTGCCGCCTTGTTGTTTACAGAATGATGTTGAAAGAGCACGCATTTTATGGTATACTATTTATGTGAATAATACCGTGCAACAGCACAGAAGGAGATAGAACATGAAAAAACTGATACCGATATTATTATCCGCGCTGATGCTTACCGGATGCGCCGGAACAAGCAATCATCAGACCAACACCTACCGTAGCATCACTATGGACGAGGCGGTGACCATGATGGCACAGGAGACCGGATACATCATTCTCGACGTGCGCCGTCCCGATGAGTATGCGGCAGGGCATATCCCGAATGCCATCAACGTGCCAAACGAAACCATCGGCACGGCAGAGATCGCCGAACTGCCCAACAAGGATCAGCTCATTATGGTGTACTGCCGTAGCGGTCGCCGCAGTAAAGAGGCATCCGAGAAGCTTGTGAAGCTGGGCTACACGAATATCGTGGAGTTTGGCGGGATCCTGGATTGGAAGGGCGAGACTGTCACGGGGCAAAAATAACACCGCCGGAGACAAAGAAAGGGAACTCAAATGAGTAAATATAAAATCAGCCGGGAATTCTTTCCGTTTTCACATTTCACGCCGCCCATCAGCGAGAAATTTCTCGCTATGGCTGTGCCGCATATGAAAACGCCCAAATCCATTTTCAAGGACAAGGAGCTTGCCGTGAGCCGTCACGAGATTCAAAGCTACGACGGCGAGAGCATCGAGTGCTTTCTGATGTCACCCAAGTCATTGGGAGATAACGCCCCGTGCCTTATCTACATTCACGGCGGCGGATTCGTGCTTGCGGCGGCAGGGTATCACTATAAGAACGCCATGCGGTACGCCAAGGAGGTGGGCTGTAAGGTCGTATTCGTGAATTACCGCCTCGCTCCGCAAAATCCCCATCCCGTATTCTTTGAGGATTGCTACGCCGCCATGTGCTGGGCTTACGACAACGCAGAAGCCCTCGGCATCGACATATCTCGCATCGGCATCGGCGGTGACAGCGCAGGCTCAACGCTCGCGGTTGGCGTGTGTATGATGGCAAGAGACAGACAGCATCCCATAAAATTCGCCTTTCAGATGCTTCCGTATCCGTTTCTCGATATGCGAAATAACAGCGAGTCCTGCAAGAAATTCACCGACACACCCATGTGGAACTCTACGCTGTCAAGCCGTATCGCGCCCATGACAAAGGTAGATAGAAACAATCCAAACTTCGTCTATTATTCGCCCGTAGAAGCCGAGAGCTTTGAAGGTCTGCCACTTGCCTATATTGAAACGGCGGAGTTTGATTGCCTGCACGATGACGGCATTCTGTACGCCGAGAAGCTTCGCGCGGCGGGTGTCGAGGTCACGCTCAACGAAACCAAAGGCACGATGCACGGCTTTGATATTATGCAGAAAGCAGAGACCACCAAGGCGGCACTTGCGGAGAGAATCGCGTTTATGAAAAAGGTTTTTGAGAACGGAAATTAAGAATTTGCGGGGGAGAACGCATATGAAATATAAAGGAACGCTGATTGTTGTTCAAGATTGTAACCGTGCGTTAAAGTTCTATCGTGATATGTTCGGGCTTCAACTGCTTCAAGACAACGATGGGAATATGGAATTGACGAATCATTTATATTTACAGGAATTGGGATACTGGGAACAATTTACAAAAAGAGGCGTTATTCCAAACAGTAATCAGTCGGAGCTGTATTTTGAAGAGCCCAACATAGAACAATTTGTAGAGCGTCTTGAAACACTTTACCCTGAAATCGAATATGTCAATCACCTGATGACCCACAGTTGGGGGCAAAAGGTGGTCAGATTCTATGATTTAGACGGAAATCTAATCGAAGTGGGAACACCTGTATAACTCAGTTTTGTAAATTGTTCCCAGTATCCCAATTCCTGTAAATATAAATGA
>JAFVQL010000082.1 GCA_017504785.1 Clostridia bacterium
ATGCGGCAGGCGTGCCCTCCGGTATTCTTTTTCAGTCCACCTTCGGACACGGCAATTCGTCCAAGGAACCCGCTCCGCTGCAGCTTATGGAAACGATGAACGGAAAACCGCTTTTTGCTTATTGCCCGATGGACGAGCGCGTGTTGGATAAGCTTTGCGAGGAGATCAAGATCATCGCGGCAGAAGGCCCCTCCACGCTGATGCTCGACGACGACGTGCGCCTCCTGATGCGCCCCGGCATCTGCTGCGGCTGCCCCGCTCACATCGCGGAATACAACAGAAGAATGAAAAAGAACTTCACGAAACAGACGCTGAACGAATATCTCCTTTCGCACGATCAGAACGATCCCCTCGTGCAGGGCTTCGTTACCCTAATGCGCGACACGCTCGTGCATGCCGTAACGCGCATGCGCGCGGCTGTGGATTCCGTGGATCCCACGATCCAAGGCGTGAACTGCACGAGCGGCGATGAGTGCGACTCGGTCATCTTCACGAACCCCATCTGGTGCGGCAAGGGCAATACCACGATCGTTCGTACTCCGAACGGCACGTATGCTCCCATCTCCGTACGAACCATCAGCGACACGATGCGTAGAGCCGCCGTTTGCGGCGCAAGACTGCGCGATAACGGCATTCAGATCGCACTTGCGGAATGCGATACGGTTCCCTTCAACCGCTACGCAAAGAACGCAAGATATCTGCACACGCATTTCACCGCCTCGATCCTTGAGGGACTCAAGGGCTCCAAGCATTGGATCACAAGAATCTCGTCCTTTGAGCCAAGAAGCGGTGTCGCCTTCCGCGAGATCCTCGCAAAGCATTATCCCTTCTACGATAAGCTCGCACAGCTTTCGGATCATCTCACCTTCGTTGGTGCAAACTCGGCATTTACCGAGCAGAAGTGGCATGATTTCCGCGCGACAAACCGTTGGCAGTATCATTCCAACGCCTGGGCGACCAAGAATTTCGAAAGAATGGGACTTCCTTTCTATTTCTCCAACAAAAACTACGGCGCAACCTTCCTTGAGCATACCATCGGCATGGATCTGCCCGACGAAGAGATCAAGGCTATGTTCGATCAGGGCTCCGTTTTCATGACCGCAGAGGTGGCGAAGGATCTCGTAGCACGCGGCTACGGTGCGCTGATCGGCGTAACGGTAGAGGATTACGATTTCAAAAAGCACGGCCGTATGGCAGGCGAGGCCTTCAACGAGGACGCCTCCCTCACCTGCCAAAGACAGAAGGGCGTGGCATATTTGACGCCCACAAGCGAAAAGACCGAGACCATTTCTTATAACTTCCGCCAAGAGGACGGTGCATTCGTGAAGGTTTGTCCCGCCGTGACGAAGTTTATGCGCGAGGATGGAAAATTCACCGTGGTTTACTGCGGCACGCCCGATGCGGAATATCATTACGCCGAGGGCTTCGCCTTCCTCAACGAGACGAGAAAGCAGCAGTTTATCTCGCTTCTTTCCGAAGCGGGCGCGCTGCCCATCTACATGCCGAGCGACAACGAGCTTTGCTTGCGCGCAGGCTATCTCGACGACGGCCGCCTTCTTGCCGCTATCTTTAACCTCAGCTTCGATCCCGAGGAAAAAACGGTGCTTTATCTTGAAAAAGAGCCGAAGGCAATCGCTTACCTTAACGAAAACGGCGAGCAGATCCCGGTTTCCTTCAAGAAAAACGAGGAAGGCTTCTACGCCATTGACGTTGCGTGCGAGCCCCTGTATCCCACGGTGCTTTTGATCAGCCAGTGATAAAAACGATCTTTATAAATTAAAATGCGCGTCCTCTGTTTCCAAGAAATAGAGGACGCGCATTTTTTGCCAAAAAGAACAATTTAAAAGACCAAAAAACAAGACAATTTGCTAACTTTTGTTTTCGTTTTCCTCAAAAACACTGAAAATGCATTGTGGAAGATCGGATTTTCGCTCCGTGCCGTTTTTAAAAGCATCACAGAAAAATACACATCAATATCCGCATATTTCTCCGAGATCATGCCGTACGGCGGCTATCTCATTTTTCAAGAGAATCACCGTATGCAAGCGTTCCCTCCCCAAGTGTTACCGCATCTACACGCTCTTTTATTTTTATGGAATCAATATACAAAGGATAGTCGGCCCCCTCGTCTCCGAGAGTGTCTGCCGAAACGAACAGGGTTTTATGGATCCGTCCCGCTTGGCCGAGCAGGGGTTCTCGCACGATATATTCAAAGGAATACTCCGTAAAAGCACCCGCCTTCGTTTTGAAATTGTAGCGAGCGCAATGATAATCGGCAACGCCTTTGGCACAAGAGGTTGCGCCGTTCAGCGAAACCGTTAGCTTACGGGAAACCGTATCATACACGCGCAAGGAAACTATAAAGCGGCGGGCAAGATCGCCGTCATCGAGCGCACCGTTTTTAAAAGCATTTTCAACGGAGAGAACGGTCGAAGGGTTGTTATAATAAACGATCGTTTCCCTCTCCCCCGTGATCTTATGCGTGGAAAAACCGATGACTTTCAAAGCGCCTGCCCCCTCTATGCCCGCAATATCGGATGAAATTACCGCTGAGGCTTTATGCAGCGTTCCTTCGATTGCGTGATCCATCACAGCCGAAAAAACAGTATGATCACCGACCTTTCTTTCACTTTTCAGAAGGAAGGCCGCTGTTTTTTTCGCAGAAAGCGTTTTCACATAGGAAGTCACGTCACACGTATACACGCCGACGCCGAAGATCGGCACGCTCCCGATCTCGACTTTTGAAACGGCCGATGCATCGGGATTTTCCGCGTTAAAGGCGAGAACGGGATAAATCTTTACAAGATTATACGCATCACTCGTTGCCGCAAAGCGGAGCAAAAGCTTTTTTGCATCAAGCATAGCGGCATCCACGGTGAAATAGTAATAGCTCCCTTTTATACCGCCGACGAGACGGACCTCGGTGATGCTCTGCGCTCGCGTGGTAAAGGCGAAGGCCGCATCCTTGCCCATCGCAATGCCGTTATCCCCCGCAAGGGTTGCGGGAACGGTGAGGGTATATTTCGTGGCGGGGGCAAGGGGCGCGAAAGGCGCAAGCTTCCATTCTGTATTACCAAACTGCGATGACCACGTGCCCAATACGGCAGTTCCGTCCTCGCTCTTGCAAGTAATATTCCTGATCGCCTCTGCCGGTACCGCGCCCGAAAATTTGATTACGATCGGTGCGGCGGGATCGATCTCGGTATTCTGTTTTGTAAACGAGGTATAAAGAACCGAAACGGCATCGCCGCGCAGATAATAATTTGCAAAGGTGAAAAACGCCTCGTACGAATCCACGCCCCAGCGCATATCCTCGCCGTAAGCAAAGGTATGCCCCTTGTTGATCTCAAGCCAAAGGCAGGGCACGTCGTGATTTCTGCAGCAGTTGACGAAATGATTGGAGGTGGCGTAATACGTTTTGTCACCGAGATTACAGGAAACGAAGGTAGGGACGTGCCCATGCGTGATATGCTGCTCACCGCCGCCGCAGGACGCATAAATAAAATCCGCGCCGCTGTCCAGTGGCTCGCCGTTATAGGCAAGCCACGGTTGCACCTCTCCGCCGCCGATCCGCCCCGAAGCGGAAGCGGCGGTTTCGCCCGCCTCATAGCGCGTTTCTCCGTGATGCCCTTCAAAGAAGCGATGCTCCGCAAGAAGCTCCGGATGCTCCGCACCCAGCATCATCATCCATCCGCCCTTGGAATTTCCGTAAATACCGATCGACTTACTGTCAAAGAAAAACGCCTCGTCCGATGCGGCAAGATAGCGCAGATAGCGCATCGCCGCCGTATTGATCTTCACACCGTTATAAAAGGCAATGGAATAGGTCACGTTATCTCCCGTCACGCCTGCCGTACCGGAAAACTCTCTGTAATGATCGGCGCGCGCCATGGGAACGTAACCGTAATCTATAAGGACGCCGGCATAGCCCGAGAAAACAAATCCGTTCATCTGCGGGCGTCCCGCCGTTCCAACCGCATCCGCAAGATGCTCGCTCGACGCGGCAAAGCACATCACAGGCACCTTCTTTTTCGGTGCCGTGGGATAAATGATATGCATATAAAGCTGCATCTCAAGAGGTGTGCCATCGGGCTTTACACAGTCCTCCACGTCCTCTGCAAGGGTGTGCTTGATTTTTATATAGCTTCCGCTCTCGTCTAACGCTCCGCTTGCGTTCAACCAAGCGGGGGCAGTGCCGTCATAGGCGGTTTGCACCGATTTGCGCTTACCGCTCGCATCCACCCAAGAGATCACCCTTTCACCGTAGATGAAACGCACGTCCGTATTCCACACCTTGGTGATATATTCGAGCGTTCTCGCCGCGGAGTGCTTATCTATTTCCCAAAAGGAATGAGAAAGCGAAACGTCATAGCCCGCGGGCACAACGAAGGTTTCCTTATAATTCCCGGCTGGGATCCCCAAATCCGAAAAATACTTGCCCGCGTTGATGTTCGCTCTCATCGCTTGCAACGACCAATCCAGTGCGGGCGTTCTCGCCCTTTCGTTTCCAAGATAATCGACCACGCATACGAGATATCCGCGATCGAGCATGGAACGGATAATTTCGGTATCCGATCTCATTCCGATACGCTCGGTGGCGGTATTGACCACGTAGAGGATCAAGGGCGTGCCGCCGATCCCCGCCGTTACGGGTGCTTCTGCGGCGTAATAGACCGAAAGTCGGACGGGGATACCGATATATCCGTCCATTTCGATGTGCTTCACCTCTCCCAAACGGTACGCGCTAAAATTCTTTTCCATTTCCACCATACTGCCTCCCTGTAAGGTGCGTTGCTTCTTTGCTCAAAAGATACCAAGTGCCACTAAAATACAACGCAGCAAAACCGATCGCGAAAAGCGATCTGACGGTATTTTTTCTCCATACAAAGCCCCTTCGGCTTTGCATATATCGATCCACTATTTTTATTTTATCACATAGCGATCGATAAGACAAGACCATTCTGCTATAATTACAGGAAAAAAACGACTCGACGTATTCTTTGAAGGCTTTGAAAAAGCGCCGATCGGATATTTGACTGCGTGACAGAAATAAAAAAAGGGAGAGACTACGGCGACCTGCTTTATCGCAGGTCGCCGTAGTCTCTACCGTTCGCATTTTATTTATTTTAAGAGTGTTTCGATTGCGGTAAGGCGGATGCAGATCGCGAGCACCTCGCAGGCAAGCTGCAGCTCTTCATTCGAGGGATAGGTGGGAGCAAGACGGAGAACGCTATCAGAGGGATCGATGCCGTACGGATGCGTTGCACCTGCGGGGGTGAGCACCACGCCCGCTTTCTCCATCAGGTCGTACACGCGCTTTGCAGATCCGGTCTTCACCGTGAGCGCGATAAAGTAACCGCCCTTGGGCTTGGTCCACTCTGCGATGCCGTAAGGCGCGAGGGTCTCGAGCGCTCCGAGCATTTTATCAAACTTCTGTCCGATCAGGACGGCAAGCTTCATCATGTGCGTATGCACGCGCTGTGCATTGCCGAAGAAGTGCAGATGGCGAAGCTGATTGATCTTATCGTATCCGATGGTCTGCGTGCCGAGAATGGGAAGGATCTGCTTGCGGTTTTCCGCAGATGCCGCCATCATGGCGATACCCGCGCCCGGAAGCGTGATCTTCGAGGTGGATGCAAAATACAGAACGCGGTTCTCATGTCCGTATTCCTTTGCAAGTGCGAAGATATCGGCAAGCTCGTCACCCTTTTCGAAAAGATCGTGCACGGCATAGGCGTTGTCCCACATAATACGGAAATCGGGTGCGGCACATTCCATTTTTGCAAGGCGGCGAACCACCTCGTCGGAATAGGTGTTACCCGTGGGATTCGAATACTTCGGAACACACCAGATACCCTTTACCGCGGGATCCTTCACGAGCGCCTCCACAGCATCCATATCGGGTCCGTCTTCCTTCATATCCACGGAGAGAAGCTCAAAGCCAAGCTTCTCGGTGATGCGGAAATGGCGGTCATAGCCGGGAACGATGCAGATCCACTTTCTCTTCTCCTCCTGCACCCAAGGACGGGGCGAATCGCAGAAGCCGAATACGAGCGCGCGCATCAAAGTATCAAACATCAATTGAAGAGAGGAGTTGCCGCCGATCAGAACGTCCTCCGCGTTCAAGCCGAGAAGCTCCGCATAGAAGGCGCGCACCTCGGGCAAGCCCTCCAGAACGCCGTAGTTACGGCAGTCCATATTTCCGCTCATGCAGAGAGACTTCTCCATCGCAAGGCAGCTAAAGCCCTCGCTCACGTCCAGCTGCTCGCTGTTCGGCTTGCCGCGGGAAATATCCAAGGCAAGGCCCATGGAGCAGTATTCATTATACTTACTTTCGAGGATCTGCTTTTCCCTTTGCAGATCCGCACGGCTCATTTCGCTGTACATCATTTTCTTTCCTTTTTGCATGAAATAACTTTCAAAATTTCATTTTTTCTCATTTTTTTCGCAAATGCTTACTTATTATAACACTTTTTGCATGATTTTGCAAGCATTTTTGCAAAATTATTTTTTTCATCTTTGATTTTCAACATATTGCACAAAGCAAATGAAAAACGCACTTGCTTTCATGAAACATTTGTCATTGCGCGGAGTTTTTGCCCGCGCGGAGGCGGCGTTTTTCGTATTATTTTCGCCGTTGCGCTTGACAAAATTTTCTCCTTATAGTATAATGATATGGTAAAAATATATTTTTGGGTGCGCGTAGCCGTAAGAGAGTCGAACACACAAGCCCTACGGCGATAACTTTCCGCCGTTTTTGCCGTATTTCTCCTAATAAAGTCAGCACTTGACTTCGTCAAAATCCGACAAAATCAACCGAAAATTTATTTGCCGTATGGTGCGAAGCAGTTTCGAAGTAGCGGATTTTTTCATAGACGAGCCAATTTTTTTGAGAAATATGCGGATATTTAAGAA
>JAFVQL010000083.1 GCA_017504785.1 Clostridia bacterium
TACGCTCCCGAGCAGGTGCAGGACTACTACCCCACCCCCGGAACGGCATCTACGGTAATGTATTACACGGGACTCAACCCCCTGACCATGAAATCGGTCTACGTGGCTACCGATTACCACGAAAAACAGCTTCAACGCGCCCTGCTCCAGTACAATAAGCCGCAAAATGCCGCCATGGTGCGCGAAGCGCTCCAAAAAGTCGGACGCGAGGATCTGATCGGATACGGAAAGGATTGCCTTGTGCGTCCTGCCCCGTCAGGTGGCGACAAAAGGGCACCGCATGCGGGCTCCGCAATCGCTTCGCATAAAAAGGCTACGCGATCCGGCGCACCGCACACAACAGGATCCAAGCGGACCGCTGCGACGCACGCAGAAAAAAACAAAACCGCGCAAAAAAACAACCGCAACCGTACAAATATGCGCAAGAATCCCAAAAAAAGATAAAAAACAGCTATATAAAACAGTCACACCGACGTTCTCCCCGTGAGAGAATCGGCGTGACTGTTTTTCATTCCGAAATTACGCTAACAAGGTCTATGATCAAAAGTGTTCGCCTGAAAAGGCACTCAATGCAAATCAATGCCGGCGCGGGAGGCCTGCTCGTGTTGATGGCGGCGAGGGATGCGATAGAGCGTTCCGTCGCGGCGCAAAAGCGCCCCGGTTTGGTGATAGAAAAAACGGACGTCGGCTTCGGCACAGGCCGCGCGGATACCAAGGATCCAGTCGTAATCGCAGACCCGCGCTCCGTCGCCCGATTCGCCGCCGGCTGAGACCGACTCGATCTTGGCGCGGTCAAGATAGGGGCGCAGATCGATCGGGCCGAGCAGGGGCTCACAGACGATCACGCGATGCCGCAGAGGCAAAGACAGAAAGATCGGTAGCCGCGCGTCGGCGCGATCCTGATTTTCACAGGTGCACCCCACTGTCACGTTTTCGTAGCCGTCTCCCCAATCGGGAGGTAAAACGGCTTGTAAGCGCTCGATCCGTTTGGTGAAAAACACAAAATGCAGATCGGGGCGAAGCTTCATCATGCGCCAGGCATCGGGGCGCCATTCGTCGGCATCCGCAATCAAAAAATCGGACGAAAAGCAGGTGTACACCGTTTCGCCCGATTCCATTTTGAAAACGCCTTTGCTCTCGCGCAACGGCAACAGGAAATCTGCGTTGAGGGTAACGGCAGAGCTTTCCCTGCCGTGTTTTCCGTCGATGCGATAGACGTAGCAATTCCGACACCCCTCACTCACGCGGCGACATCCGTGCCACGGGTTCCAGGAAACACTCATGACTGCGAGCTGATCTTGAGGCCGTTGAGCTCGGCCAAAAAGGTATCAATATCCTTAAACTCACGGTACACCGAGGCAAAGCGCACGTACGCCACCTCGTCGCATTCCTTGAGCTTGCGCATCACCATCTCCCCGATCTCGGTGGAGCTTACCTCCTGGCGCAGGGTGTTTTGCAGCTCGGCTTCGATCTCATCCACCAACGTCACCGCATCCACGGGCCGCTTTTCGGTGGCTTTCAGCACGCCCGAAAGCAGCTTTTGCTTATCGAACAGCTCTTTTCCGCCGTTTTTCTTAATGACGATGATTTGCACCGTTTCTAAAACTTCAAAGGTGGTAAAGCGCTTTTGGCAAGCCAGGCACTCCCGACGGCGGCGAATGCTGTTTGCCTCCGGCAGGTGACGCGAGTCGATGACCTTGCTTTCACAATATCCGCATCCCGGACATCTCATGGCAGGTTACTTCCTTTCCGTTTAAACAATCTTTTCAGTATTATAGCACATTCGGGGGGAAAAGTAAATACCTTTTTAAAAATTCTCCAAACAACGGAGGTCACAAAGCACGTCGTGGAGCGTGCATGGGGTCACCGCCTGCTCGGTAAGCATTTGAAAGCGCGTGATCGCTTGAAAAAAATCCTCTCCCAGCTCGGCTTCGCTTTGATCGGCCGTCCGTACGCAAACGGAAAAGCGCGGCTTGCGGTTCTGGTAGGTAACAAACAGGCGATAGGTGAGCGAGATCCCCGCAATCTCCTTTTCGATCTCGCACAGAAGCATCGGCTGAATGGAATCCATGGAAACAGCAGCGTTCATAACGTATTCTCCTTTCGGTTGTATTGCAAGGCCATTATACCATGCCTTGCAACTGTATTTTTAAAGACTTTTCCGCCTGTTTTGTGCATTTTTTCCTTCACAAGCGTCAAAATCCCCTCTTTTCCCACTTTTTTTGCAGAAAAATAATGACAAAAAAAGAAATAATTTGTCATTTTGTAAGAAATGAGGAAGAATGTACCGGAAAAGGAAAAA
>JAFVQL010000084.1 GCA_017504785.1 Clostridia bacterium
TGATTTCATCCAAGGCGTGTCTTGGATTTCATCTGAACGAAGTGAAGATTTCATCGTTGCCGTGCAACGATTTCATTAAACCTACAGAAAAAGAGAGAACTTTTCGGCTATAAACCGATTTGTTCTCTCTTTTTGCTTGTATATGGGTTTGGGCTTAGCTCATTTTGCATTTGACCGGACAAATGCGATGCTCGCACTTAGCGGTATTTTTCAAATTTTCTGCTAAGAACATCACCCATTTTCGCGTTTCTGCTTTTTTTGCCGCCTTTCGTTTCGTGAGGGCGGCGGTGAAGGAACTAAATCTTTGCGCGCTTGATGGTCAGAGCGTTGCTGATGACCGTGAGCGAGGAAAGTGCCATTGCGGCGGAGGCAAGGGCGGGAGAGAGGGATATACCGAGCGGGGCGAGAGCGCCTGCGGCGATCGGAATGCAGATGGAGTTGTAGAGAAGCGCCCAGAAAAGATTTTGGCGGATCTTTCGCAGCGCGAGGCGCGAAAGCTTGACGAGGCGAAGCACGTCGGCGGTATGCTCGCCGCGAATAACGATATCCGCGCTTTCGATCGCAACGTCGCTGCCCGTGCCGATCGCAACGCCGACGGTGGCGGCGGTCAAGGGCAGGCTATCGTTGATCCCGTCCCCCACCATGCAAACGATCCCTTTTTCACCCGTAAGTGCCGCGATCGCGTTGCTCTTCCCCTCGGGGGTAAGAGATGCGTGATAATCCTCGATGCCGAGCGCTTCTGCCGCCGCCCTCGCGGGCGCTGGCGCATCGCCCGTCAGCATAGATACCGCGATGCCGTTTTCCTTGAGTGCGGCAAGGGTCTGCTTTGCATCTGCGCGCACGGTGTCGGCAACGGCGAATGCGCCGAGAAGGCCGTCTGCCCGTGCGATATAGATGATCGCCGCGCCGCGGCTCTCATATTCTTTGATAAAATCTTCTATTTCATCGGTTTCGATTTCGCAATCCTCCATTAGGGAGAGATTGCCCGCGGCGAAAGAGTTTTTGCCGCTTTTTGCAAACAAACCTTTACCGTGGAGCAGAGAAAACTTGTCAATACAGATTTCGCTCGCCCCTCGCGTGTAGTCTGAAATTGCAATTGCGAGCGGATGCTCGGATCGGGATTCCATACTGTGTGCCACGGAGAAAAGCGTTTCCTTCTCCGCGTTCGATGCCGTGACGAAGGAAAGCACCTGCATGCGTCCCTCGGTCAGCGTTCCCGTTTTGTCAAATACAATATTTTTCGTGCGGCCGAGCGCTTCCAGCGCGCCTGCGTTTTTGATGAGAATACCCATTCTTGCGCCGCGCCCAATGGCACACATAATGGCCGTCGGCGTTGCGAGTCCGAGCGCGCAGGGGCATGAGATGACGAGTACGCTGATGGCGTAGTGCAAAGCGTGGGAGAATTCCTTACTGATCAGTAGGTGGACGAGGAACGTGATCAAAGCAATGCTCATCACAAAAGGAACGAAAATGCCGCTGATCTTATCAGCCGTTTTTGCAATGGGGGCCTTGGTCGCCGCCGCTTCGCTGACGAGGCGTACCGTGCGCGAAAGCGAGGTCTCTTCTCCGATCTCGGTGGGGAAGACCTTTGCGTATCCGTCCGATACGGTACATCCCGCAAAGACCTCGGCATCTCGTCCCTTTTCAATGGGAAGGCTCTCGCCCGTCAGTGCCGATTCGTCCACGGAGAGATGCCCCTCCCCGATCCGTCCGTCGCAGGGAATGCGGTCGCCCGCCTTCAAAATCAAAACGTGATCGCGCGTCAGCTCGCGGACGGGGATCGTGTGCTCCTCTCCGTTTTCCAGCACCGTAACGGTGTCGGGCGTGAGGGATGCAAGAGCGCGAATGGCATCTGCGGTTTTGTCCTTTGCGCGCCCTTCAAGCACCTTGCCGAGTGTGATCAGCGCAAGGATCATACCCGCAGATGAAAAGGGGGCGTGTGCGGCAAGCGTGGCGGCGGGATCTGCAAAAAGAAATGCAAAAAGGATCCCCGTGCCGTAAGCAAAGGCAGCCCCCGCGCCG
Source organism: Clostridia bacterium (assembly GCA_017504785.1). Taxonomy (GTDB): domain Bacteria; phylum Bacillota; class Clostridia; order Oscillospirales; family CAG-272; genus UBA1740. The sequence goes on from JAFVQL010000084.1 coordinate 2,023, forward strand.
AGCGCGATCAGCGAATCCATGTTCGGCGCGCCGCCGATCAGCGAGCGTATACCGCCGCGGAAGATGCGGTTATTCAAGAGAATAATGGGAAGCGTTAGGATAAAGAGAAGCCCGAGATAAAGAAGGGGATTTCTTTCGGGTTCCAAAAACGCGGGATACGGCAAAAATTCTCTACCCATCTCGAAATAGGCAAGAGCCGCCGCGAGGATCAGCGAAAATATAACGGGGTAAAACCGCGTTTTTTCCGCGGCATCCACCGTGGCGATCTCGTTTTCCGCGATCGGAACGGCGCGGTAGCCCGCTTTTTTCACGGCGGCGAGGATCTCTTGTTCGTCCCCGTCGAATTCAACCGTCATTCCGCTCGTCAAAAGACTGACCGATGCAGAAGTGACAAAGGGAAGTGCAAGCACGGCGTGCTCCACGTGCAGAACGCATGCGGTGCACATCATGCCGTATACCTTATAGGATCTTTTCATATTTCCTCCGTAAAAATGCGTAAAATGTCGGCCTTTCCTTCCTCGGCAAGGCGGCGCAGGCCGCGATCCGAAAGCCTTTCTTCGATTTCTTCAAAAGTAACGGTACCCTGCACGCCGTGTGCCGCTGCGTTCTCCTTTTCCCAGATCTGCTCAAAGAGCGCCGAGCGCAGGCGAGAAAGCAAAAAGCTTTCGATCCAGTAAAGATATTCTGTCTCGGGAGAGAGCTTTTCAAGCGGCTTCATCTTTAAATACATGGGAAGGCCGTCTCCGGCATCGCGCCAGGTATCGACAAAGCAAAGATCGAAGTGCTCCTTCGGCATGGTATGCTCGGCGTAATCAAAGGCATCGGCATTCACGATGCGGATCTTTTCCTTGTGCGGGAAGCGGGGGAGAATGGCGGTGCGAAAGGCCTCGATCACCTCGGCACTCTTTTCCACCACGGTGACCTCGGAAACCGAGTCCTTTTCGGCGGCCATAAAAGCAAAATATCCAAGTCCGAGACCAAAGGTGATCACGCGCCCGTGCGCGCGCGCAATGGCTTCTTTTGAGGTGTCAATATCCACGGGCGTGAGCGTCATCCATTCGTTGCCGTCCTCCGTGACGGCGAAGAAGGAAAAAGGCCCGTCAAAAAAGCAAAGCGGCATGCGCTCAAGTCCGTCCGCCTCGGTTTCCGCGTCTGCGGCAACGGCGGCGCGGTAGGGGGGATATTCCTTCGTTTTATATTCCCAACGGCCGAGTGAGATCTCGTTTCCCGCAACGCATTTGACGTAGGGATCGTTTGCATAGCGGTCGGGGGAGAAGATACGCACCGAGGGGCAGAGATATTTATGATAGAGCGTGCGGTCCTCGGCGCTTTCCTCGGGATGCAGCCCCAGCACCGAGCACAGAAGCGCGCAAACGGCTTCCTTTTTTGAAAAATCGCCGTCCTTTTCAAGTGAGCGCACCATATCCTCGGTGATGATCGCGGGCGCGTAGGAGAGAAGATCGGAAACGAGCCGCCACCAGCGGTAGTTCATATCAAAGACCGCGCGCAGTCTTTTTAGCTTATTAAAATCCTTTGCGCTCAGTGCCACGAGAGCAGCTCCTTTCTTGTTTGAATACGGTAAAGACGAAAAGGAGAAGCCGATTGATTCTCTTTCGGGTTCTCCTTTGTCAAAAAAGCCGAAATAAAGGTTAAGATCCTGCGGGATATGTCCTTTACAGCTTTGGAAGAATTCGGTTTTTCTCGATCGCACGGTAGCAGATCGCCCCAAGTACGCCCGCGGAAAGAAATTCTCCGATCCCGACGGTGAATGCGAAATAAGGGAAGGATGCGAAGGTGTGCGCTCCCCCTGCGGAAAGAATGATCACCAAGGGAACGATCAGCGCATTGGCAAAAACGGTCGGCAGAGCGATAACGAGCGGATGCGCCTTGCGGAGCATTCTTGCGCCGATCGCGCCGATCAGCGTTGCGAGACTGCCGAGGAGAATATCGTAGATGCTGCCGCCGGTCAGAAGATTGGCGATAAGACAGCCGATATAAAGCCCGGGAATGCTTTCCGGCAAAAAAGCGGGCAAAACGGTCAGCATTTCCGAAAGCCTGAGCTGGATCGCTCCGGAGGAAAGGCCGAAGAGGAAGGAGAGGTAGGTCAGCGCAACGTAAAGTGCGGCGACGATGCCTCCGCGCGTGAGGGTGAGGATCTGATTCTTTTTCATTTTTTCTCCTTAGTTTTGTTTTTTAGGGCACGAGGCCTTCGGTGAGGATGGTCACGAACTCACCGCAAAGCCGATCATCTCGGCACCTTTTATTATATCACAAAATATTAAAAATGCAAGAGAGCAACCCGAAAAAACAAAAGAAAGTATATCCGAAGGCAGAGAGATCGCATTCGGCAACGCGCGGCAGCTTTTTTATTCTAAAAAATCGAAAAGGTACGGAATTGTTCTGCAAATTTTTCAAAAAAATACTATATTTCTTTGTTTTGTACCAAAAAGGAACAAAAATGCATATTATTCTCGGTGGCAATTTTTCTTTTTCCGTATTACAATAGAAGAGAATGAAAGTCAGACGCAAGGAGGATCTATGGATATTTTGGTTATCAGTGAAAGCAAGCTGAAGATCATGCTTGAAAAGGAAGATATGAAAAGGTACGGCCTTTTTGGCTCGGAGCTGAATTACGACGATCCGCCGACGCGCAAAAAGCTCCTCTCCATTCTCGATAAGGCAAAGGAGGAGTGCGGCTTCGATACGGGCTCGGAAAAGCTTCTCGTTCAGCTTTATCCGTCAAAGGACGGGGGCAGTGAAATGTTCGTCACAAAGCTCGGCCCTTTGCCCGCTTCCGCAGAGCAGAGCCTGAAGCGCTCGCGCGGCGTGGGCGTTTTTCTTCGCGGAACGCAGATCTATTTCACAAAGCATTTTTCCTCGCTCGTTTCGATCGCGCGTGCGATCGGCGCAGACACAGTGGAGAGAAGCCGTGTCTATTATGAGGAGGAGCAGGGGTATTATCTTTTTCTGGAGGAGCGCGGCGGCGGCGGTGCGCTCTCGCCGCTTCTTCCCGTTCTTGAATTTGCCGATCCCATTCCGGGCTCCATGCGGCCGTACATAGAGGAATATGCAAGCCTGATGATGGAAGAAAACGCCCTCGCCACTCTGCAAAACTCCCCCGCGTCGCAGTAGAAGGGACTTTCTCCCGTGCGCGCGAAAGCGCAAAGCACTTTTTCGACTCTCTTACGGCTAGCCAAAACAAAAAGGTAGAGGTACCGTTTTGGTGCCTCTACCTTGCTTTTTGTCAAAAATTAAAGGTGTCAAGTTTGAAAAACAAAGTTTTTCTCCCTTTTGTCGTTTTTTGTTTGGATCAAGCCTCGCAGCCAAGACCTGCCGCGCCGATGATGCCCGCGTCATTTTTGAGCTTGGCGATCATGATCTTGGTCTTGTTTTTGCTGTCGCGTGTGTACTGATCTCTTTCCACGTGGCGAAGCAGGGGGATCATCAGATAATCCTTTTCGTTGCAAACGCCGCCGCCGATGGTCAGGACGTCGGGCTGGAAGATATTGATCATGTTCGTGACGCCCTCTGCGAGATAGAAAATATAGTCGTCCACGAGCTTTTGGCCGTAAGGATCGCCGAGGCGCATAGCATCAAATGCGGTGCGGGCGGAGACCTTGCCTTCCTTTTTTGCGACCTCGAAAAGCTTTGAAGGAATGCCCTTGATCTTTAGGCCGTACATCGTCTGTTCGGTCATCTCGGTCAGCGCCGTAGCGGAGGCGTAAGCCTCAAGGCAGCCTCTTCTGCCGCAGGTGCACTGTCTGCCGCCGGAGCAGATCACGGTGTGGCCAAGCTCGGTGCCGCCGCCGTTGGCACTGCCTGCGTAGATCTTGTGGTTTATGATCACACCGCCGCCAACGCCCGTGCCCAGAGTGATCATGAGGCTAACGCGGCTGCCCTTCGCCGCGCCCGCAAGGTCCTCTGCGAGTGCCGCCGCATTGGCGTCGTTGGCAATATATACCCGCTCTGCGGGAAAGTATTTTTTGAAAATTTCTGTGATCGGAAAGTTCTCCATTTTCAGGTTGTTGGAATACTCCACGATGCCGTTTATATCGTCGATCGAGCCGGGAGCCGCGATGCCAACGCGGGCAATATCCTTTACGGTCAGACCGTTGCGGTCGATGATTTTTTTGCAAAGTGCCGCCATGTCGCAAACGATCTCTTCGCCCTCGCGCTCCGCACAGGTGGGAACGCTGTCCTTGTCGAGAATTTCAAGCCTTTCGTTGCAAAGTCCGATGGCAATGTTCGTTCCGCCGAGGTCAATGCCGAGAATATACATCTATATACCTCTCTTTCGTATTCGTTTCGTGTATATTATATGTGTTTTTTTGCGTATTGTCAAGCGCGCGGGCGCGTTTACAAAAAATTAACACACCGACTTTGTGTAACCCTCTTGAAAAATACACAAGTTTAGTATACAATATAATCGAAGAAAAAGAAACGGCAGACTATATAGAGAAAAACGGGGCGGCGACCGCGTTTTTCCGTCGGCCGAATCCAAAAGAAAGGACACGTATATGTCGAGATTTGTATATGCAGATAATGCGGCGACAACGCCGGTGAGCCAAGCGGTCATAGATGCGATGGCACCCTGCTTTGCAAGCGCGTGGGGTAACCCCTCCAGTCTTCACAGCAAGGGAAGAGAAGCAAAGAAGCTGATGGACGATGCAAGAGAGCGCATCGCCAAGGTATTCGGCTGCGAGAGCGGAGAGATCTATTTCACCTCCTGCGGAAGCGAATCGGATAACTGGGCGATCAAGGGCGCGGCTCTGCGCGGTAAAAAGAAGGGCCGCACGCACATTGTAACCACGGTGATCGAGCACCCCGCGGTGCTGAACACCTGCCGTGCTCTCGAAAGGGAGGGCTTTGAGGTAAGCTATATCGGCGTGGACGCAGACGGTGTCGTGGATCTTGCGGCGCTGGAGGCGGCGATCACAGAAAAGACTGCCGTGGTGGCGGTTATGTACGCCAACAATGAGATCGGAACGATCCAGCCGATCGAAAAAATTTGTGAGATGGCACATGCCAAGGGTGCTTTGATGTTTACGGATGCCGTGCAGGCGTTCGGAAACGTGGAGATCGATCTCTCGAAGCTTCCCGTGGACATGCTGGCTATGTCCGGTCATAAGATCCATGCCCCCAAGGGCATCGGAATGCTTTTCGTCCGTAAGGGTACCGTGCTTTCCAACCTGATCGACGGCGGCGGCCAGGAAAAGCGTCACCGCGCGGGAACGGAGAACCTTCCTTACATCGTCGGCCTTGCCAAGGCGGTGGAGATCGCGCACGAGGGACTTAAGGATATGCCGCGCGTTACCGCAATGCGCGACCGTCTGATCGAGGCGCTGACGGCGATCCCGTATTCCCGTCTGAACGGCCACAGGACCAAGCGTCTGCCCGGAAACGTAAACGTCGGCTTTGAGTGCATCGAGGGTGAGAGCATGCTCCTTCTTCTGGATATGAAGGGCATTTGTGCATCCACGGGCTCTGCCTGCTCCTCGGCATCGCTTGAGCCGTCGCACGTGCTGCTTGCCATTGGCGTGCCCCATGAAAAGGCGCACGGCTCGATCCGCCTTTCCATCTCCCGCGAAACCACCGATGAGGATGTGGATTATATTATCGAAACCCTGACTCCCATCGTAGCGCGCCTTCGCGAGATGAGCCCGCTTTGGGAAGAGATCGTAAAAAATAGTAATAAGTAATCAGTAAGGAGCAAGAAATCATGCAATACAGTGATAAAGTAATGGACCATTTTGCCAATCCGCGCAACGTCGGTGAGATCGAGGATGCACAGGGCGTTGGCGTAGTCGGAAACGCGAAGTGCGGAGATATCATGAAGATGTATCTTCAGATCGATGATAACGACGTGATCTCGGACTGCAAGTTTAAGACCTTCGGCTGCGGCGCGGCGATCGCCACCTCTTCGATGGCGACCGAGCTGATCAAGGGGCGCACCGTAAAGGAAGCGCTTGCTTTGACCAACAGTGCCGTCGTTGAGGCACTCGACGGACTTCCGCCCGTGAAGATCCACTGCTCCGTTCTGGCAGAGGAGGCTGTAAAGGCCGCCATCGCGGATTACTACAAGAAGATCGGCCGCGAGGTGGATTTTCCTCTTGAAAGCGCGGATGAAAGATACGAGCATTGATTTACCGTAAAAGAAATAAAAAGCCGAGTCAGTTTCCATTGATTCGGCTTTTTGCAAATAATTATTTACAATAAAAAGATTTTGAGGAGGAAAAATGCGAATTTTGCTTGGAATCAGCGGCGGTCTTGACAGCGCGTTTGCGGCAAAAATGCTTCTATCGCAGGGGCATTCGGTCGAGGGCGCGATCCTTGTTTTGCATTCGTATGCAGAGCTCGAAAGTGCGCGAGAGGTCGCAAAGCAGATCGGCATCGTGCTGCACGAGATCGATGGGCGCGCGCGCTTTACGGCGGTCGTCCAAAGAAATTTTGCCGATGAGTATCTTCGGGGAAGAACGCCGAATCCTTGCGTGATCTGTAACCGCGCGGTCAAGTTTCCTCTTCTGTACGAATATGCGATGGAGCATGGGTTTGACGCGATTGCAACGGGGCATTATTCCGCTGTGATAAAATGCGGGGAGCGGTACGCGATCGCCGCGGGCAAGGATGCAACGCGGGATCAGTCCTACGTGCTCTGGCCCTTGTCGCAAGAGATCCTTTCGCATCTCGTTTTGCCGCTTTCGGATATGGAGAAGGAGTCGGTGCGAAAAATGGCGGCAAAGGCCGATCTTTCGGTTGCCGATAAAGCGGAAAGCAGAGAGATCTGCTTCATTCCCGATCAAGATTATGCGCGCTTTATTTCCGAATTCACGGGAATCGAGGCGAGGGAAGGGGATTTCGTTGACGAAGCGGGAAACGTTCTCGGCCGCCATAAGGGAATTCTGAATTACACGGTCGGTCAGCGCAAGGGGCTTGGGATATCCCTTGGAAAAAGGATGTTCGTCACGTCGATCTCGGCCGAGCATAATACCGTCACCCTCTCGGACGATCCTAACGTGACTGTTTTTGACTTTTATATTGAAAACGCGGTTTTCTCCGGCATTGCAGAGCCTAAGGCGGGAGAGGTGCTGTGTGCCGATGCGCGTGTGCGCTATCTTGCGCCTTTGCGTCCCGCATCCGTTACCTACCTTGGAGAAGGGAAGGCGCGCGTGCATTTAAGCACGGCGGCGCGTGCAGTTACGCCGGGGCAGTCGGCCGTATTTTACGAGGATGGCAGGATCCTTTTTGGGGGGATCATTGCAGAGATCGAAGCGTGATCGCAGTTTTTTATGGATAGCGTCATAAAAGGCGCAGAGAAAAAACGGTTTTCTCTGCGCCTTTTCCTTTTCTCGCGGTCGGAGCGGCGCGCACTTTTTGCTTTTTTGCACTCTCGGAGTAGAAAAACGCGAAAAAACGGGCAAAAATGTGCGTTTTTTGCGTGTTTTTTACGTGTTTTTTGCGTTTTTTCGCTTTCCAAATGCCTCATAAAAGCAAACCAAACTTTACAAGACACACAAAAGGTCGAGGAAACGAAAAGGTTGTCGATTGCGTAGAAAAAAACGCCATTATTTTGTGCACAATTAACAAAAACAAGAAAAGTTATTTCGTTCATGAAAATGCACGGATTTTGTTGAATTTAAATTACAATGCAAATTAATAACCGCAATAAAATCCAATAAATTCAACGAAACGGAGTAAATTGAAATTACATAGCAAAATTTTGATGGATTTCCGGAAGAAGAAATTAAGTAAACATATATTTGCTTTTTGCGAAAAAACGGTTTTTTTGGCTTTCTATTATATATAAAAGGGAAGATTTTGCTCCCTTGACTTTTGCCGCCTCGCGTGGTATAATATAGCATGCAATGCTGCGATGCTTTGCGGCTGGCCGATATCACCAAGCAGTCTTAAACTTTGGCAAGATGGAAGGATAAGGCGGCTCGGCGATGTCGGCACCTCGCGTTTCGCGCGTTGCGTATAGGAAATACTTTTGGAGGAAAGTTCATGAAAAAATCAGTGTTTCAGAAAATCGTGTGCCTGATGCTTTCTGTCGTGATGCTCTTCGGCGCATTCGTAACGAGTGTGTTCGCCTTTGATGAGATCGTGGCAGACGAGAATCACGGCAGCGCGGAGGGCGGTTACCGTCCGACACTCGATGAGATGAAAACGTATCTGGATGCTTCATCCTATGCGGCGTATCTCGAAGAGTACAAGGACAGCCAAGGCAATCTCCCCGTTCCGGATCTCGACAAGATCAAGGACGCCGGCTATGAAGACGGTGTTTACCGTATCAACGTCGTTGAGCAGCTGCACAAGGACTACACCGACTACGAGGCTTCAGCCGAAAAGACTTACGGCGTCGTTGTTAAGGATAGCGAGATCTGTGCGGGCTTTGAGGCTTGGGAGAATTTCGGTGCGGGCATGGAAGAGAAGTCTGTGTACCTCTCGTCCGAGAGCGTTGTCATGTGGGATCTTGACGTTCCCGCAGACGGTATGTACTACATCCGCATTACGTACTTCAGCTGCAATACCGACGAAAGCAGTATCAGCTCGATCGAGCGTCAGCTTTTGATCAACGCGGCACTTCCTTTCACCGAGGCAGGCTCGCTGAAGCTGAATAAGACCTGGAAATACAATTACGTTGCCGAGAACGTAGAGCTTCCGCTCCTCGAGGGTGATAAGGACGGTGTTTCCACCTCCTACGCTCGTCTGGACGCAGGCGAAACGGATAAGGTAACCGGCTACACCGCAGAAAAGGACGGCTACTTCAAGCTCGTTGTTACGGTTTCCGGCGGAAAGAAGACCGCTACGGTTTATCAGATCGCCCAGGATATCAACGGCAACTCCATGAAGCCCCACATGATCCAGGATCCCCAGTGGACTACCTACTACTGCCAGGATACGACCGGCTTCTACAATGAATACTTCTCCTTTTATTTCCAGCAGGGACAGAACTCGCTGACACTGAAGGCGCAGAGAGAGCCCATGATCATAAGCTCCATCGAGCTCGTTCCCATCGGCTCCGACGCGGATATCCCCACTTATGATGAATATTACGCAGCCAATGGACTTGCAAGCAAGGATCGACTGACAAGCGGCTCCAAGGGCGAGGGAAAGGTAACCATTCAGGCAGAGTTCCCCGATTATATGTCGGATAGCTCCGTGTCCATCGGCAGCGATAACTCTTCTTCCGCTACTTATCCTTCGGCTCCTTCCGCACAGCTTCACAACACCATCGGTAAGCTCAGTTACAGCACGGTGGGCCAGTGGGCGGCATACACGCTGAAGGTAGATAAGACGGGTCTGTATAAGCTCAGTATGCGATATAAGCAGAACGCCCTGCAGGGTATGTACGTCTGCCGCGCGCTGAAGCTGAAGGGCGGTATCTACGGCGATGAAGCTGTTGCACCCTTCAAGGAAGCGTACAACACGCAGTTTGATTACAGCGACGATTGGCAGTCCAACTACCTCGGAGCTCCCAACCTGAA
>JAFVQL010000085.1 GCA_017504785.1 Clostridia bacterium
AGGCTCGGTGTGGCGGAGAGAGAGGGATTCGAACCCTCGTGAGATTGCTCTCAAACGCATTTCGAGTGCGCCCCGTTATGACCACTTCGATATCTCTCCGTGTTTATTTTAGCTCTCTACTGTTCTTATTCAACCTCGGAAATTGGAGAGAACAGTAGGAGAGAACTAACGTATTAAGTTTTATTTGAACTGCGGAAAACCCTTATAAATCAAGGGATTTAAGGTGGGAGGTTCCAAAGTGACTACAAAATTTCGAGTCAGCCCCGTTATGACCGCTTCGATACCTCTGCGTATGAAAAACATATTAAATTTTACGGAATTTTGATAGAAAACTGTCAACCAGCCTTCAAAAAATCCTCACTTAAAATCCCGAAAAAGTGAGAGTTTACAAGGGATTGCAGAGATTAAATAGTGACGAAACCGAGTTTCTTTCGAGTCAGCCCCGTTATGACCACTTCGATACCTCTGCATATTAAATTTTCACAATTTAATATGCGAGAATCGAAGTGGCTCGCCGAAGCACAGAGCATAAAGCGACGCACAATGAAAAACACATATTAAAATCGTGTGAAAAGCTAAAATAGGCGAATCCGCTTCGCATATCCCACCGAAGCGTGTCAAGCTCGCTTGTAAACGCAAGGTGCGGATATATTCGCCATAGGCGAAATACCTCTTTACGATGCGTGCTGATACATTTTGAAAGAAAGGATGCAACAGCGTGCATCATACCTATGCAGAGACCTGTGAGAAGTGGCTCAAGAGCGCAGCTCTTGAATCCGCTTCGCATATCCCACCCGAAGATCGTAGCGAAGCGGCGCGAGAGTGTTAGAAAACAATTGAGAATTGTTTTCCCTCGAGCGTGACCGAGTCGCAACGAGACCAAGCTCGCTTGTCAAACGTAGGGTGCGGATATATTCGCCATAGGCGAAATACCTCTGCATGATGCATACTGTACAACATTGGTATTATATCATAAAAATATGGAGAATGCAAGAGCTTTTTCAAAAAAAACGGAAAAAGTGTTTTTGTGAGAGGAAATGCTTTGTTTTCGCTTGATTTTCCATTGAAAGAATAAAGCGCGCGGCTTTTCTTTTTCGTGCATAAGCGAGAGGGGAGCCGGGGGGCGGAGCGCATTAAAAGAGCGGATACGCCGCGAAACGGCGTATCCGCTTGGATTTTTACTTTTTGTTTTCTGCGCGGGTATCGCAGTAGATGCAACGGTAGATGCCGTTTTTTGGGTCGGTCAGCTTGAAAATCTTTCGGATCTCCTGCTCGGTCGAGGTGATGCATCTGGGGTTTTGGCAGATCACGTTCTCGATCGTGGGCGTGGTGATATGGTCGCTCAGGCTCCAAACCTTTCCGTCCGCCTCGGAGAGAAGCTTTAAGATCAATGCCATACGGATGTACTTTCCGTTTTTCGCCTGGCGGAAGTAAGCCGCGCGGGGATCGGCGTCCACTGCGGTGGAGATCTCGTTTACGCGGGGCAGGGGATGCATCACGATGAGATCCTTCTTCGCCATTGCCATTTTCTCGGTCGTCAGCACGTAGCTGTCCTTCAAGCGCTGATACTCGTCCTCGGAGAGGAATCTTTCTCTTTGAACGCGCGTCATATAAAGCACGTCAAGCTCGCCGATCACGTCGTCGAGAGAGGTTGCCTCACAGTAGGAAACGCCCTTATCAATAATATGAGGGAATTTTACGTAGCTCGGCAGCTTCAGCTCGTCGGGCGCGATGAGGATGAACTTGATGCCGGTGTATCGGGCGAGTGCCGCGATCAGCGAATGCACGGTGCGCCCGAATTTCAGGTCGCCGCAAAAGCCGACGGTCAGATTCTCGAGCCGTCCCTTTTCTCTTTTGATGGTGAGAAGGTCGGCGAGGGTCTGGGTGGGATGATGGTGTCCGCCGTCACCCGCGTTGATGATCGGAACGGATGCGGTCGTGGTTGCCATCATGGGCGCGCCCTCCTTGGGATGGCGCATGGCAATGATATCGGCATAGCCCGAAACGATCGCCGCCGTGTCTGCCACGCTCTCGCCCTTGCTCGCAGAGCTGGACGATGCCTCGGAGAAGCCGAGCACCTTGCCGCCAAGCTCCATCATAGCCGCCTCAAAGGAAAGGCGGGTGCGCGTCGAAGGCTCGAAGAAGAGGGTGGCAAGCTTTTTATAGCGGCATGCCTCGCGGTAGTTTTCGGGATGTGCGATAATATCGTTCGCGGTGGAGATCAGCTCTTCGATCTCCTCCACCGTAAGGTCGAGAATATCTAAAAGATGGTTCATTTCTTCGCCTCCGTGATCCAGCTTTCATCGGAGGGATTGTTGCGGAAAGCAATCAGGCGGGCGATGTCGGTTTCTTCGATGTATTTTTCCTCTGCGGCAACGGTTGCGATGCAGTCAAAGTTCGTCAGGCTGACGTTCTTGACCTCGGCGGCGGCAAGTCTTTCGATGCCCTTCTTCATACCGTAGGTGAAGATGGAAACAACGCCGAGCACCTCTGCACCTGCTTCGCGAAGCACGTTCACAACCTCGATCACGCTGCCGCCCGTGGAGATCAGATCCTCAACGACGACTACCTTCTGACCGGGGAGAAGCTTTCCCTCGATCTGGTTGCCGCGACCGTGATCCTTTGCGCCGGAGCGAACGTAACCCATGGGAAGATCCAGGATATGTGCGGTGATAGCGGCGTGCGCGATACCTGCGGTGGACGTACCCATAAGCACCTCTGCATCGGGATACTCGCGCTTGATGGTCTCGGCAAGAGCGGTCTCCACGTCGGTGCGAACTGCGGGTGCGGTCAAGGTCAGTCTGTTGTCGCAGTAAACGGGGCTTTTAATGCCGCTTGCCCAAGTAAAGGGCTCACTCGGGCGGAAGAATACCGCACGGATGGACAAAAGGTCCTTTGCAATCAGTCTTTCGGTGGCAGTCATGTTTTTTATCTCCTTATTTATTAATCACAAAATTCGCTCACGCAGCGCATATAAGCGGCTACGGGATCGGCGGCGGCAGTGATCGGACGGCCGACAACGATGTAGTCCGAGCCGATCTCCTTTGCCTTCGCAGGGGTGGTAACGCGCACTTGGTCGCCAACGTCACCGTCCGCAAAGCGAACGCCGGGCGTCACGGTCAGGAATTCCTTGCCGCAATTTGCGTGCACGGTGCCTGCCTCGAGGGGCGAGCAAACCACGCCGTCAAGTCCTGCCTTCTTCGCGCAGGACGCATAGTGCAGTACTACCTGATCCAGGGGCTTCTCGATCAGAAGATCGCTTTCCATTCTTTCCTGGCTCGTAGAGGTCAGCTGAGTAACCGCGATGAGCAGGGGGCGCGTACCGTCGGGACGAACGAGGCCCTCAAGGGCGGCCTCCATCATAGCCACCGTGCCGGAAGCGTGCAGGTTGCACATATCCACGTCCAGAGAGGAGAGCACGTGCATGGCCTTCTTCACGGTGTTGGGAATATCGTGCAGCTTCAGATCGAGGAAGATCTTATGGCCTCTTGTCTTGATCTCGCGCACGATCTCGGGACCTGCGGCGTAGAAAAGCTCCATGCCGATCTTCACGTAGGGCTTTTTGCCCTGAAATTTGTCGAGAAAAGAGAGAACCTCTTCCTTGCTTGCAAAGTCGCAAGCGATAATTACGTCCTTACCCACGGTGGGCACCTCCTATAATAGATTCAAGATCTTCCATGCCGTATTTTTCCATCACGGAGGGCAGTGCCTCCACGATCTCCTTTGCGGCAAAGGGGTTGACAAGATTTTGCGCGCCGATCTGCACGGCACTCGCGCCCGCAAGCATCATTTCGATCACGTCCTCCGCAGAGGTAACGCCGCCCATGCCGATGATCGGGATCTTCACCGCCTCGTAGACCTGATAGATCATGCGGAGTGCCACGGGGAAGATCGCGGGGCCGGAAAAGCCGCCCATCTTGTTTTTAATGATCGGCTGCTTTCTTCTCAAATCGATACGCATACCGAGCAGGGTGTTGATCATGCTGATGCCGTCAGCCCCCGCATCCTCGCACGCCTTTGCGATCGAAACGATGTCGGTCACGTTGGGCGTAAGCTTGATATAGACGGGCTTTTTCGTTACGGCCTTGACGCGGCGCGTCACCTCCGCGGCGGTCTCTGCGGACGTGCCGAAGCCCATGCCGCCGCCGTGCACGTTGGGGCAGCTAATGTTGATCTCAAGAAGGCCGACGCCCTCTTCCTTATCGAGAAGCGCGGCAACCTCGGTGTATTCCTCAAAGGTGAAGCCGCCGATGTTTGCAATCACGGGCTTATGGAATACGCGGCGAAGCTTCGGAAGCTCCTCGGAAATGACCTTCTCCACGCCGGGATTCTGCAAGCCGACGCTGTTGATCATGCCCATCGGGCATTCTGCGATACGGGGCGTCGGATTGCCGAAGCGCGGCTCCTTGGTCGTTCCCTTGAAGGAAAAGCTGCCGAGGCAGTTGATGTCGTAAAGCTCTGCAAACTCATAGCCGTAGCCAAACGTGCCGCTGGCGCAGAGCACGGGATTGTCAAGCACGAGGCCCGAGAGGTTTACCTTTGTATTCACCATAAGATCTCCTCCTTTTCCATCACGGGGCCTTCCTTGCAGATGCGCTTATAGCCGGTCAGCGTTTTGCAGGAGCAGCCCATGCACGCGCCGAAGCCGCAGCCCATTCTTTCCTCAAAGCTCATCTGTCCGCTCGTTTTCGTTGCTTTATGCACGGCCTTGAGCATGGGTTCGGGGCCGCAGGTGTAGAAATAGGTATAATTTAGATCTCCCATCGCGTCGGTAACAAAGCCCTTCGTTCCGTAAGAGCCGTCCGCGGTGGTAACGCGCACGTCCGCTCCCAGCGCGCGGAATTCTTCCTCATAGAAAACGTCAGCACCCGAATTGAAGCCGAGCACCACCTGCACGCGCTTGCCCTCTGCCAAAAGCAGCTTTGCAAGCTTATAAAGAGGGGGGACGCCAACGCCGCCGCCGATCAGAAGGGGCGCGGCGCCGCTCTTCGAGAGGTCGTATCCGTTGCCGAGCCCGACGAGAAGGTCAAGCTCGGTTCCGTTTTCCATTTCGGCAAGCTTTTCGGTGCCTTTGCCGACGATTTTGTAAATTAAAGTTAGCGTTTTGTCATCATAATCACAAACGGAAATGGGTCGGCGCAGGAAAAGTCCGTCCATTTTTATGTTAACGAAGCCGCCGCTTCCTTGGATCGCAGAGGTGTCACCCGCAAGGGTAAGCTTCATCACGTCCCTTGCGATGCATTCCTGCGAGAGGATCTTAAAAAATACTTGCTTCACTATGTTTCTCCTTATGCATCGATCGTAGAGATGCAGAGCGTGGTTTCCTCGAGAACGTCAAGCAGGGTGGAAACGGTGTCCAGAGAGGTGAAGATGTTTGCGTTGTTTTCGGTTGCCAGACGGCGGATCTGCGATCCGTCCTTCTCGCTGTGGCCGGAGTTGCCGATCTCGCTGGTGTTGATGATGTAGGCGATATAGCCCTTGCGGATCGCCTCGGGGATCTCCTCGCAGCCGTCGCTGATCTTGCCGAGAATGTGGGTGCGGATGCCGTTCTTCTTAAGGAATTCACCCGTGCCCTTGGTTGCCTGAATGTTGAAGCCGAGGTTATAGAAGCGGCGGATGAGAGGAAGCGTTTCCTCCTTATCGCTGTCCGCAACCGTAACGAATACGGTACCGTAGTTCTGCAGCTTCATGCCCGATGCCTGCAATGCCTTGTACATGGCGCGGTTTCTCTTGTCGTCGTAGCCGATGGCCTCACCGGTGGACTTCATTTCGGGAGAAAGGTAAGCGTCAAGACCCGCGAGCTTGTTGAAGGAGAAGACGGGTACCTTAACGTACCAGCGCTTCTTCTCGTCGGGATAGATGTCGAAGATGCCAAGCTCCTTTAAGCTCTTGCCGAGAATGACCTCGGTGGCAAGGTCCGCAAGGCTGTATCCGGTTGCCTTCGAGAGGAAGGGAACGGTACGCGAGGAGCGGGGGTTTACCTCAATGATATAGACGTTCTCATTTTTGTCAACGATGAACTGAATGTTGTAAAGACCGACGATGCCGATGCCGAGACCGAGTGCTTTGGCATACTGCAGGATCGTGCCCTTTACCTTATCGGAGATCGAGAAGGGGGGATATACGCTGATCGAGTCACCGGAGTGGATACCCGTTCTCTCCACCAGCTCCATAATGCCGGGAACGAATACGTTTCTGCCGTCGCAGATAGCGTCTACCTCTACCTCCTTGCCGACGATGTACTTATCTACGAGCACGGGCTTGTCCTCGTCGATCTCAACGGCGGTCTTAAGGTAGTGGCGCAGCTGTTCCTCGTCTGCCACGATCTGCATCGCGCGGCCGCCAAGCACGAAGCTGGGGCGCACCAGCACGGGATAGCCGATCCGCTTTGCGGCGGCAACGCCGTCCTCGATCTTGGTAACGGCACAGCCCTCGGGCTGCGGAATGCCAAGCTCGTGCAGGATCTTCTCGAAGGAGTCGCGGTTCTCCGCGCGCTCGATCGCTTCGCAATCCGTTCCGATGATCTTCACGCCGCGGCGCATCAGCGGCTCTGCAAGGTTGATCGCAGTCTGTCCGCCAAGGGATGCAACGACACCCTCGGGCTTTTCAAACTCGATGATGTTCATAACGTCCTCGGTCGTGAGAGGCTCGAAGTAAAGCTTGTCCGCCGTGGTATAGTCGGTGGAAACGGTTTCGGGGTTATTGTTAATGATGATCGCCTCGTAGCCCGACTTCTTGATGGTCTGCACGGCGTGCACCGTCGAATAGTCGAACTCAACGCCCTGGCCGATACGGATAGGACCTGCGCCGAGCACCACGATCTTTTTCTTGTCCGTCAGCACGGATGCGTTTTCGCCCGTGTAAGAGGAGTAGAAATAAGGAATATAGGCACCCGTATGGCAGGTGTCAACCATCTTGAATACGGGGAAGAGCTTGTTTTCCTTTCTAAACTTATAGACGTCCAGCTCGTCGCATTTCCACATTCTCGCTACGTACTTGTCCGAGAAGCCCATCTTCTTGGCAGCGGTCAAAACCTCGAGGGAGAATGCGTTTGCCTTCAGCGCTTCTTCCATATCAACGATGCGCTTGATCGCCTCGAGGAAGAAGGGCGTGATCTGGGTGATCTTATGGATCTCCTCTACGGTCGCGCCGCGGTAGAGCAGCTCTGCGATGGCGAAGATATTATCGTCACGGAACTCGGAGATGTAGCTGCGGATCTCGTCGTCGGACATGTGGTTGAATTTTGCGGAATAGATATGGTTTGCACCGATCTCGAGCGAGCGAATGCCCTTGAGAAGGCACTCCTCGAGGTTCGAGCCGATGCCCATGACCTCGCCCGTCGCCTTCATCTGCGTGCCGAGGTGGTTGGACGCATTGGTGAACTTATCAAAGGGGAAGCGGGGCAGCTTTGCGATCACGTAGTCGAGCGCAGGCTCAAACGCGGCGTTCGTGTTTGCGATCTTGATGTCCTCAAGCAGCATGCCGACGGCGATCTTCGCGGTCACGCGGGCGATCGGGTAGCCGCTCGCCTTCGAGGCAAGCGCGGAGGAACGGGAAACGCGGGGGTTTACCTCGATCAGATAGTATTCCGAGGTGGTGGGGTTCAGAGCAAACTGCACGTTGCAGCCGCCCTCGATCTTCAGCTCGCGGATGATCTTGATCGCGCTGTCGTTGAGCATCTTGCGATCGGCGTCGGAAAGCGTCATGATGGGAGCAACCACCAAGGAGTCGCCCGTGTGCACGCCGACGGGGTCGATGTTTTCCATGCCGCAGATGGTGATCGCGTGGTCCGCGGAGTCGCGCATAACCTCAAACTCGATCTCTTTATAGCCCTTCACGCTCTTCTCGACCAGAACCTGATGCACGGGAGAGAGCTTAAAGGCGTTCATGCCGATGCTGACGAGCTCCTCTTCATTGTAAGCAAAGCCGCCGCCCGTGCCGCCAAGCGTAAATGCGGGACGAAGCACGACGGGATAGCCGATGCGGCTTGCCGCCGCCTTGGCTTCCTCGATGGAGTAGGTGATCTCCGAGGGGATGACCGGCTCTCCGATTGACTGGCAAAGCTCCTTGAAAAGCTCTCTGTCCTCGGCTCTTTCAATGCTTTCGCTGCTCGTGCCGAGCAGCTCAACGCCGCACTCGGCGAGGATGCCCTTCTTTTCAAGCTGCATGGCAAGGTTCAGGCCGGTCTGACCGCCGATGCCGGGAACGATGGCGTCGGGACGCTCGTAACGAAGGATCTTGGCAACGTATTCCAGCGTCAGAGGCTCCATATATACCTTGTCCGCAATGGAGGTGTCGGTCATGATGGTCGCGGGGTTGGAGTTGACGAGAACG